>NZ_JBGXYA010000061.1:0-4763 GCF_041814905.1 Glaesserella sp.
CAATCGCCGAATTACAGGCAGAAATTGAAGAATATTTGGTGTATTACAACCAAAAACGAATTAAACCCGACTTAAAAGGATTGAGCCCGGCACAATACCGAGCTCAATATTTACGTGAATAACCTGTCCAACTTTTGGGGGCAGATCAGCGGTCGGTTTTCGACAAAATTTTGCAAAAACCGACCGTTTGTTATTTAAGCGATATTTAGCTGAGTAAACCGGCTTGATGGGCAATAAACAGCAACGTAAATCCGGAAAGATAAATCAAACCGGCGATAGAAAGCCATAACAATCCGCCTTGTACACGATGTTCGCCTTTTAATACCAAAGAAAGATTTAGCCACGCAAATACCGGGGTCGACACGAATGAACAGATCATTGCAAAATTCAACATCGTAGCGACATCTCTCATAAACAAGGTAATAATCATAATGCCGATTGCCGAAGTTACCGTCATCCAAATATTTAATTGAAGCTGCGAACTCTCTTTTTTATTTAATAAAAGACGTAACGCTTCACTGTTTGCACGGGAATAACCGTCAATAACCGTAATCGTTGTACCGAACATACACATAAAAGCAATAAATGCGATCAATAAGCGCGACCAATCACCAATAGCATACGCATACATTTTAATGAGTTGTGCGATATATTTTACACCGGCTTGTTCAACCACTTCACCTGAACCATATTGTACAATCGCGCCCAATGCAAGAAAGACGATGGCTAAAATCGCAGTACCGATAAAACCGACATTAAAATCAAACAAACCATCTTGATAACTAATTTTAGCAAAACGCTTTTTCGCCACAACCCACATTGAGTTAATCGCCGAAATCTCGATTGGAGCTGGCATCCAGCCCATCAACGCAACAATAAATGCGAGAGAAGCAAGATTCCACGGAGAAGGTTCGACAAATTCCGGTGTCATTGCACTGCCTTTCAGTGCCGCAATAATAACTGCAGTCACGGTAGAAATCGTCAGAGCGATCATAATCCATTTAGACAATTGATCTAAGAAACGATATTTACCGAGCAATAAAATTCCCCAAGTTACCGCAATCACAATGGTACTTAATTGCGGGATGCTTAATGCCCATGATTTCGGTAAAATAAAGCTGAGAATGGCTGCCGTAACAATCCCGACACCGGCAGTATTAATCATTGCGGCAAATACATTAAGGATAAAGAAAATCCATAAATAAAGACCGCCCTTTTCTTTGTAGCCTTCTAATAACGTTTTGTTTGAAGCTAAGGTATACTGTACACCGAAACGGAAAAAAGGATATTTGAATAAATTGGCTAGAATAATAATCAGCGCCAATTGCCAACCGTAAATCGCCCCCGCTTGAGTGGAAGCAATAATATGAGAACCGCCAACCGCAGCGGATGCCATTAAGATCCCTGGTCCCATCGCGGCAAACTTAGAACGCCAAGTAGAAACTGGTTCATTTTGTTGTTGAGTCATAAACTGTCCTGAAGCAAAAAATAAAAAAACAAGGGTAGAAATTTTAGCGAGAAAGCCCTATTTATTACAATAAACTATGAATTTCCCCATTAAAACAGATCAAATACAGTATAAAATACTTAAAATTACAGATAAAAAACCAAAATAAGTCATATGAATAAAATTATTTACTGTTTCGCTATATTATTTCTTTACTTTTCACTATCAAAAAATATAGTTGCGCAATCAATTGAACAAAATATAATCTGCAAAGTAGTTGGAATCAGTGATGGAGATACCTTCACTTGCTTGCAACAACGTAAACCAATTAAGGTCCGATTACAGCATATTGATGCTCCCGAACTACACCAAGCCTATGGAAACCGAGCGAAACAGGCGCTTGCAACATTAATATTTAAAAAAACAATCCGCCTGCAAATTGACGGTTACGATAAATATCAACGTATGTTGGCGGTGGCTTATAATGAAAAAAATCAGGAGATTAATTTAAAATTAGTGGAACAAGGCATGGCTTGGGCGTATCATCAATCCCAGCCTATTTACCAACAGGTACAAACTCAAGCACAAAAGCGAAAAATAGGATTATGGCAGGATAAAAATCCGATTAATCCAGCCGAATGGCGGGCAAAGACGTCCTCCAGTAATTTGCCAAAAACAACGCCAAACAGACCGCTTGTTTCTTCGCTGAATTGCCAAACCCAATTAACTTGCCGACAGATTAAGGACTACGACTCTGCAGTAAAATATTTCCGCCAATGCGGTTGGAAAGAATTAGACGGCAACAAGGATGGAATCCCTTGCAATAAACTTTACCGTAAGGCTCAACAACCATGATCGACAATCTATTTCGCGAGCATTTCCCTTTTTTTCGTAATGAGAGAGAGTGGATTTATTTAGATTCTGCCGCCACCACGCTAAAACCCAATGCGTTGCTGAATGCTACGCGTGATTTTTATTGTTCCGCAGGTTCCGTACATCGTAGTCAATATGATTTGGCTCAAACGGAAAACTATGAATTGGCTCGTGATTTAGTCACCCATCGCTTTAATGTAAAAAGCCGGGAAGCAGTGATTTGGACAAGCGGTACCACTCATTCGCTCAATTTGGTCGCAAACGGGCTGGCTCATCAAATGGAAAACGGCGATGAAATCGTCATTTCAATTGCCGAACATCATGCCAATTTTATTCCGTGGCAACAACTGGCGAAACGCTGTCAAGCCAAGCTGATTACATTAGCGGTTGATGACCATTACAAAATAGACCCTGACGAGTTAAAAAAATCGCTGTCGGCAAAGACAAAAATTGTTGCGCTCAATTTAGTCTCTAACGTTACCGGCATTCGCCAACCGGTTGAAACATTGATTCCGATTATTCGTCAACATTCTTCTGCCAAAATTGTATTGGATATCGCCCAAGCGGTGTGTAGCGAAAAAGTCGATGTACAAAAATTAGATGCGGATTATTATGCATTTTCCGCACATAAAATGTACGGACCGACCGGAGTCGGGGTATTAACCGGTAAACCGGAAAGCTTAGAACAACTTTCTCCGCTCTTTTTCGGCGGAAAAATGTTACAGGATGTGACGATAACGTCATTGAGTTTGGCACAATTACCTTATCGTTTAGAAGCCGGCACACCGAATATTGCCGGCATTATCGGTTTCGGTAAAGTGTTAGAATGGTTGGAGTCTTGGGATTTCGATTTGCTAAACCGAGGCCTGTATCAGCTTGCGGATATCGCTCACAAGCGGTTAAAAGAAGAGAAAAATTTGCAAATTATCGGTTCGGGCGAAACCACGCCCACCATCAGTTTTATGTTGAAACATCAACATCATGCCGATGTGGCAGCAATTTTGACTGAACAACATATTGCGATACGTGCCGGCGAACACTGTGCCAAACCGTACATACGCTATTTAAGCCATTCGGGAACAGTGCGAATTTCACTTGCACATTATAACAATCGACAAGATTTAGCATATTTCTTCAAAGCATTAGGTGTAGCTCAAGAGATTTTGGGCGATTGAGATCAAAAAAGTACAAATTTCTCACATTTTTTGCTAGAACGAAAAGGTGTAATAAGGTAATCTGCGCGACGTTTTCGATTTATTTTAAAATTTAAATTATATAGGTAATTATTATGGTAAAAAAAGTTGCTGTACTCACCAGCGGTGGTGATGCGCCGGGTATGAATGCCGCGATTCGCGGCGTGGTTCGGGCTGCATTAAGTGAAGGATTAGAAGTATACGGTATCCAAGACGGTTATTATGGTCTATATCATGACAAAGTTATTCGACTCGAACGTCGTTCGGTATCTGAAACAATTAACCGTGGCGGTACGTTTTTAGGTTCTGCCCGCTTCCCGGAATTCAGAGATCCGGAAGTGCGAGCCAAAAGTGTGGAAACCCTCAAAAAATATGATATTGATGCATTAGTTGTCATCGGCGGTGACGGTTCGTACATGGGGGCAAAATTGCTCACTGAAGAACACGGTATTGCGTGTATCGGCTTGCCGGGGACAATCGATAACGACGTTGCCGGTACCGATTATACTATCGGTTACCAAACCGCATTAGAAACGGCATTAGAAGCCATCGACCGTTTACGTGATACGTCAACCTCACATCAACGTATTTCAATTGTGGAAATCATGGGTCGCCACTGTGGCGATTTAACTATTAGCGCCGCACTCGCCGGCGGTTGCGAATACATCATCGTGCCGGAAAAAGGCTTAGATAAAGAATCATTAATGCGTAATATCGGTGAAGGTTTTGCAAAAGGTAAACGTCATGCAATTATTGCGATCACGGAATTAATGACTAACGTTCACGAATTAGCAAAAGAAATTGAAGAGCGTTTTGGTCACGAAACCCGTGCAACCGTATTAGGTCACACCCAACGCGGTGGTGCGCCATGTGCTTTCGACCGTATTTTAGCGTCCCGTATGGGCGTTTATGCGGTGGAATTATTGCTACAAGGTTATAAAGGTCGTTGTGTTGGTATTCAGAATGAAAAACTGGTTCACCACGATATCATCGAAGCAATCAACACAATGCGCCGTCCGTTCAAAAAAGACATTTTTGATACGGCAAGAAAATTATTCTAGTTTGATATTTCGCCCGATTCTCCTCTACAAACGGGGAGAATTTCGGAATACATGATCTGCCCCCCAAAAGTTGGACAGGTTATTCACGTAAATATTGAGCTCGGTATTGTGCCGGGCTCAATCCTTTTAAGTCGGGTTTAATTCGTTTTTGGTTGTAATACACCAAATATTCTTCAATTTCTGCCTGTA
>NZ_JBGXYA010000062.1:0-49032 GCF_041814905.1 Glaesserella sp.
GCGTTTTTCTTCGTAGCCGATAACGGTGAGCCCTGCGCCTTTGGCGGAAATCATACCATAATAGGAATCTTCTATGGCAACGGCGTGTTCGGCACAAACGCCTAAGGTGTCTAAGGTGTAGCGATAAATCGCCGGATCGGGTTTGCTGCGGGCGAAGTCGTCGCCGGTGACGATCAAGTCAAAATCCTCTTTGATGCCACACACGGTCAGGATGTTGTTGATATGTGACAAGGCAGAAGACGAGGCTACCGCCAGTTTGATGCGGTGTGCTTTGGCAAAGGCGATAATTTGCTTAATATCTGAGCGGAAAATTGCTAAGTAGTCCACGTTGCTGAATAAATCATTAAAAAAAGCTTGGTAGCGGGTTTGAATTTCTGCCAACGGCAAGCTCGAACCGCTCAATTTTTTGACGATTTCAGGGATTTCTCTTAAAGATTTGCCGACCACTTCCGATTGTTGTTCAAGCGTAATCGGACGGTTATGTTCCTGAATATCGGCAATAAACTGTTTCTGTAGAGTGAATTCGACATATTCGGTATCGACAATCACACCGTCCATATCAAAAATGATGGCTTGTAACATCGCTTTTCCTTATAACTGCAAGAGCGTTAACGTTCTTTAATTTTCCCAGTCTCGGTATCAAACGGAGTAAATGTAAACGGTAAATGCTGGATTTTACAGCTTCCGTCTAAATCAGGCTTTTCAAATTGAAACGTTGCTTTTCCTTGTGTGAATTCAGTGGCTAAAAATAATATGTTGTTCGGATATTCACATTGCCCTAAACGAAGAGTGGGGCTATTTGGGTTTTCAGCCGTTAAATAACCAAGAATGGCGTGAACTACTTTATTTTCATCAATAATGAAGTAACTATCCGATAATATATATGTATTAATCGTCCAGATCTGCATTTTAGGCTGAGTAATCACGCCTTGTACTTGTGTTAATATTTGAGCAAATTGGCTTGATAATGTCGTGTTTTGGTAAATATCAGATACATTTTTACTCTGTGCATTTAAATAAAGCGAATCAAACCGAATGAACTGACCATCTAATAGTAATTTTTGGTTGTAAGCTTCACACCCGAATAGTTCGAAATCATCACGTGCATAGGAGACTTTTTTTACATTGGTTTTTTTATTTAAGTCGACGGAATCGTTACAAGGAATACCATTTATTTTAATATCGGATGTGGATGGGGTAAGTTTTATTGCTTCCTTGCCATTAAATTGAGAAAAGTAAATCGAAGTAACAGGAAGTCCATCCCATAAAAAAGGCGTAATGTCACCACGATTATCTATTCGGCGAGCATAGTTATTGTCGTCATAAGTGGTGTATGTAAGTTTTTCATCATTTAATTCGCTTAAATGTAGAAGTGCTTTGCCGAGATCTTTCCGTTCAACATTGTAATTAACATTATCGGAATATTCTCTCGGTATTAAAACGGAATAAAGAAAGATTGCCGGCCAGAAAAAAATAAGGAGTATACCGGTTATTATTATTGTTGCTGCAGTTAATATCCAAAATATCGTTTGTGAATATCGGTAGGCAATAACTAATACAATTAAAACAGGAATAATAAAAAATTCCATAATTTTCCTTAAAAAAATGAGATACAAGCGGTCTGATTTTATCAATATTTTGCAAATTTTAATGATACTTGTAAATAAAGAGGAGGGATAAATTATCCCTCTCCTATTTAATTATCCCATCCGATAATTCGGCGCTTCTTTAGTGATGGTCACGTCGTGAACATGGCTTTCTTTAATGCCGGCGCCGCTGATACGGACGAATTGGGCTTTGGTGCGTAATTCGTCAATGGTGGCGCAGCCGGTCAGTCCCATACAGGAACGTAAACCGCCCATTTGTTGGTGGATGATTTCTTTGAGCAAACCTTTGTACGGAATGCGTCCTTCAATACCTTCCGGTACCAATTTGTCGGCGGCGTTATCGGATTGGAAATAACGGTCGGAAGAACCTTTTGACATCGCGCCTAATGAGCCCATACCACGGTAGGATTTAAAGGCTCGACCTTGGTAAAGCTCGATTTCACCTGGGGCTTCTTCCGTGCCGGCAAACATGGAGCCGACCATGACGCAAGAGGCGCCGGCGGCGATGGCTTTGGCAATATCGCCCGAATAGCGGATACCGCCGTCGGCGATAACCGGAATGCCACGATCTTTTAACGCCTCTGCTGCATCGGCAATGGCGGTGATTTGCGGCACGCCGACACCGGTGACAATGCGGGTGGTACAAATAGAGCCCGGACCGATACCGACTTTCACCGCACTTGCACCGGCATCAGCAAGGGCGATTGCGCCCTCAGCGGTAGCGACGTTACCTGCGATGATTGGTAAGTTAGGATATTTTGCACGAGTTTCACGAACGCGTTGTAATACGCCTTCGGAATGCCCGTGGGAGGAGTCGATTAACAGTACGTCCACGCCTGCTTTGACTAAGGCTTCAATGCGTTCTTCGTTACCCGGACCGGCACCGACCGCCGCACCGACGCGTAAACGTCCGAGGTCGTCTTTACAAGCGTGCGGTTTGCTTTCCGCTTTTTGGTAGTCTTTCAGCGTAATCATGCCTTTCAATTTGAATTCGTCATTCACGACAAGCACTTTTTCAATGCGGTGTTGGTGCATTAAATCGAAAATTTCTTCGCGTGACGGGTTGCGTTGTACGGTGATTAAACGCGCTTTCGGGGTCATTAATTCCGCCACGGTTTTGGTTAAATCGGTAATAAAACGGGTATCGCGCCCGGTAATGATCCCGACCAAATTTTTATTTTCATCCACCACCGGGAAGCTGGCAAAGCCGTTTTTCTTCACGATTTCATTTAATTCCGCTAAGGTTAAATCCGGTCTGACGGTAACGGGATCGGAAACCATACCGCTTTCGAATTTTTTCACTTTGCGCACGCGATCCGCTTGGCGTTCGATACTCATGTTTTTATGAATAAAACCAATACCACCTTCTTGTGCAAGGGAAATTGCCAGTTTGGTTTCGGTGACGGTATCCATGGCGGCGGATAACATAGGGATATTTAATCGGATGGTTGAGGTGAGTTGGGTGGATAAATCGGCGGTATTCGGAAGCACGGTAGAATGTGCCGGGATGAGAAGTACGTCATCAAACGTTAACGCCTCTTTGATTACTCGTAGCATTGCAATAGTTCCTTAAATGATAAAAATAAACTTGGAAAAATTGCGGGCGGATTATACAGGGATTTGGGTGAGTTGTAAATTTACAAGCGGTGAGTTTTAGCAAAAATTTTGCAAATCGAAAAATATCCCCGCTTTAAACCAAGCAGGGATGCGTCGTGTTTTACAGAATTTCTTGATAGAGAGCTTGGTATTGTTGAGCCACTTTTGCCCAACCAAAATCTTGTGCTAAAGCATTTTGACGAACGCTAGACCATAATTTCTGTTTTTTCCATAAATTAATGGCACGCATTGTAGCTTCAAAGAAATCATTTGCATCAGGATGCTTGAACACGAAGCCTGTAGCTTCGCGACTTTCAATGCTTTCCTTATGGCTATCGTTTACAGTATCGGCTAAACCACCGGTTTTACGTACTAATGGGAGCGTACCGTATTTCAAGCCGTAAAGCTGGGTTAACCCACAAGGCTCAAAACGGCTAGGCACGAGAATGACGTCGCCACCGGCAATAATTTGGTGGGAAAGTGCTTCATCGTAACCGATTTTTAAACCGATTTTCTGCGGATAACGAGCTTGGGCTTCACGTAATGCATTTTCTAAATCAGGAGCTCCGCTGCCTAAAACAACAAGTTGAACCGGATGTTGCATAATTTCATCAATTTTAGCCAATAAGAAATCTGCTCCTTTCTGTTCGGTCAGGCGGGTTACCATGACTAGAAGCATGGCTTCTTTGTCTTCCGGCAAACCAAACAGACGTTGAAGTTCTGCTTTGTTTTTGGCTTTACCGTGCATATAGTTCGGACGGTAATTGGCGACGATATTATTATCGGTATCCGGATTCCACACGGCATCGTCAACACCATTTAAAATACCGCGAAGGCGACCTTGTTCTTTACGAGTTTGAAGTAAGCCGTGCATTCCGCCGCCGGCAATCGCTTCGGTGATTTCTTGCGCGTAGCTAGGGCTTACTGTCGTAACCATATCGGCAAAAAATAAACCGGCTTTAAGGTAAGAAATTTCACCATAAAACTCTAAACCGTTGGTATTAAAGAATTCCCAAGGGAGAGCGAGTTCTGCCAAATGGTGAGCTTGGAAACGTCCAGGATAAGCAATATTATGAATGGTAAATACGCTTTTAACAGGGCTGTGCCAACTTT
This sequence comes from Glaesserella sp., assembly GCF_041814905.1. Taxonomy (NCBI): domain Bacteria; kingdom Pseudomonadati; phylum Pseudomonadota; class Gammaproteobacteria; order Pasteurellales; family Pasteurellaceae; genus Glaesserella; species Glaesserella sp. The sequence continues at coordinate 4,317 of NZ_JBGXYA010000062.1, forward strand.
TTAGGTAGGCACAAGCTAAGCCAGCCTGCCAGTCGTGAGCATGAAGAATATCAGCACGCCCCCACCAGTTATCTAACCCTTCAGAAATTTGAGCACCAAGATAACTGAGTAACGCAAAGCGTTTATAGTTATCCGAATAATCTTGATAGTTATCATCGTAATAGGGTAGACGTCGATTAAACAGCGCAGGTGCATCAATCACATAAACACCAAGCCCGTTAAAGTAGGTAAATCGTAATGTTACGGTTCCTGCGAATGTATTCATGGTGGTAATTTCAGACATTTCGCGAAGTTTCTCTGCAACTTGCGGATAATAAGGCAGTAACACTCGTACATCATGACCCGCAGCTTGTTGAGCGTAAGGTAATGCTCCCATAACATCAGCGAGTCCGCCTGTTTTAATCAGCGGATACATTTCAGAGCAAATATGTAATATTTTCATTGAGTTTTAACCAGTTAATCAGTGAGAGGGACGATATAACTCCCTCACTATAAGAGGGAGTTATATAAAGAGTAAACGTGTTTAAGCTTTGGTTTTCTCTTTATTCATTGCATCTAGCATTTTTTGGCAAACCAACACAATTCCGCCTTTGCTGATGCGGAAATGTTTAGCGTCTTCTTTCGGGTTAACACCGATTTGTAAACCGTCAGGAATCGTACAGTGACGGTCGACAACAGCACGTTTAATAATACAATTTTTACCGATGGTAACTTGAGGAAGTATCACGGATTCTTCAATGACACTTTCTTCATCAACGTGTACGCGGTTGAATAAGACTGAATTGCTGATTTCGGCATCAGTAATTACACAGCCACCGGCAATCAATGAATTGTCTAATGTTCTTGCACGCGATTTTTTGTAGAAGAAACGAGCTGGTGCCGTTTGTTGCGGACGACCGTGGATTGGCCAAGATTCATCATATAAATCCAATTGCGGTTGTTCACTGACAAGATCCATATGTGCCGCCCAGTAGCTATCAATCGTACCTACATCACGCCAGTAAATAGTACCTGTCGTGTTACGACCTTCACAAGAGCGTTCAAACGGGTGCGCATAAATTACACCTTGTTCAACGGCTTTCGGAATAATATCTTTCCCGAAATCATGTGAGGTGTCCGGGTTGCTGACTTCACTTTCCAACATCTCATAGAGATAATCGGCATCAAATACATAGATTCCCATTGATGCAAGGGATGATTCCGGTTTGTCCGGCATGGCAGGCGGATCAGACGGTTTTTCGACGAATGCTTTGACTTTCAATTTTTCGTTCACGGCCATAACACCGAATTCGGTTGCTTGTTCACGCGGTACTTCAATACAACCGACAGTACATTTTGCGCCGGAATCTACGTGATCTTCTAACATTCTGTTATAGTTCATTTTGTAGATGTGGTCGCCGGCAAGGATAACAACATATTTAGGACGATAGTGGGATTTCATCATCGCCATATTTTGGTATACCGCATCGGCTGTACCGCGGTACCAAGTGTGTTCATCAATTTGCTGACGGGCAGGAAGCATATCAATATATTGGTTACGTTCATAAGGTAAGAACGACCAACCGCGTTGTAAATGGCGGAGAAGTGAATGTGCTGCATATTGTGTAATTACTCCAACTTTAAGTAGGTTAGAGTTAATACAATTTGATAAAGCAAAGTCAATAATACGACGACTACCACCGAAATAAACAGCCGGTTTTGCACGTTTATCCGTAAGTTCATACAAACGAGATCCCCGCCCGCCTGCAAGGATAAGTACTAAGGTTTGCTCGGTCAAATTGCGTCTACTAGTAGAAGCTTCCTGTTTCAACATATTGTTATCTCCAAATTGAATAATTAAACTTAATTCCTTTGAAGTACGCATACCTCAATATTTTTGAGGGTAACTGCAAGCGTATCAGTCATCAGAGTCGCTTTTTCCGTACCTAAAAGTATTTGCCAATTTCCTTTAGGTAATAAGAACCGTTGTGCTGTCTGCTTGGCATTGACTAGTATCAGCCATTTATTTTCTAACAATATTTGGATGGCTTTAATCGAATGGTCATGCCAATCATTAAATTGAATATGTTGACCGTCAGTGCGTAACCACTGAACGGAATTACCAGCCCACCATTTATCATATTGGGAAAGCAGTGGGATTTGTTTTCTTATCGAAATAAGTTTAGCGGTATAGTCAATAAGATCTTGGTCTGCATTTATCCAATCTAACCATGTCATCTCATTATCTTGGCAGTAGCAGTTATTGTTACCTTGTTGGCTATTACCTAATTCATCCCCGGAAAGTAGCATTGGGGTACCGCCGGACAAAAGTAGCGTTGCTAATAGTGCTCGGCGTGTAGCATCTCGTTTTGCCAAAATTGTAGAATTGCTTGTTTCGCCTTCTATACCATAGTTATTGCTAATATTATCACTATGACCGTCACGATTATTTTCACCATTTGCCCAGTTATGTTTTTCGTTATAGCTGACCAAATCCTGCAATGTAAAACCGTCATGTGCAGTAATAAAGTTTATACCGTTTGACGGTAGACGGTTTCGGGCAAAAATATCATCACTGGCCGCAAAGCGGCGGGCAAATGCTGCTAAATTGCCACTCTCTTTTAAGAAGAAGCGACGTATATCATCACGATAACGATCGTTCCATTCTGCAAACGGTTTTGGAAAGGAGCCTAATTGATAACCGCCCCAACCAATATCCCAAGGCTCAGCAATCATTTTTACATGCGATAAAGTCGAATTACTGTAAATTGCCGTGAAAAACGCCGAATGTTCGGAAAATGTAGGTGTCCTGCCCAAAACGGCACCTAAGTCAAAACGGAAACCATCGACATGACATTCTTTTACCCAATAGCAGAGACAATCGATAACCCAGCGTAATACAGCTACATCCGAAGAGACATTCAGTGTATTGCCACAACCTGTCCAGTTGAGATACTCACTGTTATCTGTCAGCCAATAATATGCTTCATTGTCGATCCCACGTTGAGAAAGTGTCGGACCGTCTTTTCCACCTTCAGCCGTATGATTGAAAACAACGTCCATAATGACTTCGATACCTTCTTTATGGAGTGTTTTAACTAATTGTTTAAATTCCGATAAAGGATCGTCTTTGTTATAAGCCAATTTAGGATCAACGGCAAAATTCCCTAATACGTTGTATCCCCAGTAATTGCACAAACCGATTTTCTGTAAATGCGGCTCATCAATATGATAAGTAATTGGCAATAACTCAACCGCAGTAATACCTAATCGTTTTAGATGGGCAACCGATTCCGGGTGAGCCATACCGGCAAACGTACCCGCAATCTCTTTTGGCACTTTCGGATTTATTTTACTGAACCCTTTAACATGGGTTTCATAAATAACAGTTTCCGCCCATGAGGTAAATGGTTTGTAATCACCTTCCCAATCGAAAGACGAACGATCAACAACAATCGATTTAGGTGCTAAATGTGCATTATCTCTCGGGTCGTTCCAATGAAACCACTTATCCGCTTCATCACTGCTTAAATCAGGCGAACCGACTAAGGCATTAGCATAGGGATCAACTAATAATTTTTGGGGATTAAAAAGATCCCCCAATTCTTCATTGACTTCGCCGTCTACGCGAAAACCATAAACGGCTCCGGCAGTTAATCCCACAAGGAAAATGTGCCAAATTTCATCTGTTTTAACCATGGGAAAGCGAGTTTCACCATGGTCGGTAAAAATTGATAGTTCAACCGATCTGGCTCTGCGAGAAAAAAGCGCAAAATTAACGCCAGATTTCCCGTTAATCACCGAAACACGGCTACCTAACGGAAACGGTCTACCAGCAAGGTATTCCATAATAAACCTTTAAATTTATAGTTGTTATTCTTTAATAATAAATAATGTAGCAAGTGGCGGTAGTGTTAAACTGATTGAATACGGTTTATTGTTTTTTGGAATTTCTTCACAAAGAATTTCACCGAAATTCCCCACATTACTACCCATATAATAAGCAGAATCGGAGTTAAGTACTTCTTTATATTTCCCCATGCTATTGACACCAATTTGATAATGGTGACGAGGAACAGGGGTAAAGTTACTAATAACAATAATGCTTTTTCCGTTTTTTGCTTTACGTTCAAATGCAAATACGGACTGTTCGGAATCATCGACTACAAGCCATTCAAACCCTTCAGGAGAGTAATCAAGCTCATAAAGTGCTTCCGTTGAAGTATAAAGACGGTTTAAGTCTCGTACCCAATTTAATACACCTTTATGCCATCCTCCGTTCTCATCACCAAGTAAGAACCAATCTAAACTTTCTTGGTAATTCCACTCACGGCCTTGGGCGAATTCATTCCCCATAAAGAGTAATTTTTTACCCGGATAACCCCACATATACCCATAATAGGCGCGTAGGTTTGCAAATTGCTGCCAACAGTCTCCCGGCATTTTACCGAGAAGCGAGCCTTTACCATGTACTACTTCATCATGGGAAAGCGGAAGCATAAATTTTTCACTATACTGATAAATCATGCCGAAAGTCATTAAATCGTGATGATATTTACGGTGAATCGGTTCTTTTTGCATATAACGAAGCGTGTCATTCATCCACCCCATATTCCATTTATAGTCAAACCCAAGACCACTGAATTCGGCAGAATGGGTAATGCCTGGGAAGGATGTGGATTCTTCAGCAATAGTTGCGCTACCTTTAGCTTCTTTTTGGAGCATTACATTGGTGCCGCGTAAGAAATCAAGTGCTTCTAAATTTTCACGTCCACCATAGCGGTTCGGAATCCATTCACCGTCTTTACGGGAATAATCACGATAGATCATTGACGCAACAGCATCTACACGTAGTGCATCAATTCCAAAACGCTCAATCCAATACAGTGCATTACCGGTCAGATAATTACGCACTTCATTGCGACCGTAATTGAAAATTAAGGTGTTCCAGTCTTGATGATAGCCTTCTTTCGGATCGGCATGTTCATAGAGATGCGTACCGTCAAAGGAAGCTAAACCATGTTCATCCGTCGGGAAGTGACCGACAACCCAGTCTAGAATTACATTAATACCTGCGCCATGTGCTTTACTGATTAAGTGACGCAAACCTTCCGGTGTACCGAAACGGCTGGTCGGTGCATAGATACCTGTCGGTTGATACCCCCAAGAACCGTCAAACGGGAATTCGGAAATCGGCAATAACTCAATGTGTGTAAATCCCATTTCTTTTACATAAGGGATAAGTTCATTTGCGATTTCTTCATAGTTCAGCCAGTAATTGTTTTCTAAATTACGGCGCCAAGAACCTAAATGGACTTCATAAACCGAAATCGGTTGATCCGGATCGTTTGCACGACTACGTTTTTCATCGCTTTCAACAATCGGAGGCAAGCCTGAAGCCACGGAAGCTGTATCAGGGCGGAATTGTGCCGAGAAAGCATAAGGGTCAGATTTCAAACGAATTTGACCGTTTTTATCCAGTATCTCAAATTTATACAACGTGCCTTTTGGTGCGTTCGGAATAAAAATATCCCAAATACCGCTGCTTGGGTGGTGGCGCATTGGGTGGCGGCGACCATCCCAAAAGTTAAAATCTCCCACCACGGAAACACGGATTGCATTGGGTGCCCAAAGGCTAAAATGAATACCGCCAACATCATTGTGAGTGACAAGATGCGCACCTAGCTTTTCGTAAGGGCGGACATGTGAACCTTCGGCAAGTAACCAATTATCAAGGTCAGAAATATGGGATTGGAAACGGTAAGGGTCTTCAATATCAATTTCAGTGTGGGCGTATTTTACGATAAATCGATAGGCCAAATCGGTAGTCGCTTTAGGAAGCTTCGCAGTGAAGAAACCCCGCTCATCAATTCGTTCCATTTCAGCAAGTACCTTTCCTTTGGTATCGATTACACTGGCATGGAGAGCTTCCGGTAAGTATGCCCGAATGATTACCCCTTTTTCAGCGGAATGAATTCCCAAATAGGCAAAAGGATCTCGGCAGTAACCTGAAGAAAGTTGCTCGATGAAAAGGGTGTCTTGTTCAGAGTGAAGGGGGGTTTTTGATGGCTTCTTCATGTTGCTCTCCTTGACCAAACAGCAAATTGTAGATGTGGCAGATGAAAACGATTGCGTGGAATGTACCAAAAAAAGTTTTACAAAACAATCTTAATAATTTGATGTAGATCACTATTTGTGAATAGATTGAGTAATGGCTTTGAAAATCAACAGGTTGTACCACTCATAAAATGGAGTGGAAAATATTTCGTTAACGAAAAGTACATATACTTATGTTTTTAAAGGTAAAAAATGTCAATTTTCATTTGTTTATGTCTGATAAATTTTATCATTTATCGATTTTATTTAAATTGATTTGTTTTATTTGCTAAACAATCTAAAGAGAATTGTCTTTTCAAACACAAAAAAGAGAAAAAGTACAACGGATAAATATGGAATGAAAATAATCATCCCATACCGAATTAATAATCAAAAGATAAATAATTTTACAAGCGGTCTAATTTCGGAAAAATTTTGCAAATATCGGGAGCAGCAGTAAATAGAGCATCTGTACACCAATACCTTCCCACGTTGCATAGAAGCCGATAGCCGGCATATTCGGTACAAAGTCTGCTCCGGTTCGCGGTAGCATTTGTGTCAGTTGTAATGCATGAATGCTTACGCCGAGAATCTTAAAACCAAGTCCGTAGATTAACCAAGTCATGACTTTAAACAGATGATGTATCGGCAGTTTTCGGCTGGAATATGTCATCACAAAAGCAATCATGACCAATAGCGTGAGAGCAAGCCCAATTCCCATCAATAAATCTTGAGTTTCAATTAAAGGAAGCATACCGGCATAAAATAGAATGGTTTCGGCACCTTCACGGAAAACCGACAAAAAACTCAGTGAAAGCATTGAAATCAAACTACCGGTTGTAACAGCTTGAGCGACTTGTTTATCGATAAAACGCTTCCATCCCTGAATAGATGATTTACTGTGCAGCCATGCGCCAACGAATAGCATCATAATGACTGCGACAATACCGATGATACCTTCCAAAATTTCTCGGTTCGTACCGGCGGATACGGTCGGAAAAAGCTGATGTAAAGCCACGGCACCTAAAATACTGGCGATAATCCCTAAGCCGGCTCCGGCATAGACCCAATAACGGGCATTGGCTTGATTTGCTGCGTTTAAGGCGGTGAGTAAGGCGATAATGATAAGTAAAGCTTCTGTGCCTTCTCGCAGTAGAATCAACATTGCATCAATTGCACCATAGCTTTCGGCAATATTTAATCGAGAAAGATCGAGAATCAGCGTTTGAAAATGTTGCATATTAGCGGATTCATCACCTTTAACTATAATAACCGGTAACTCGCTTTCAACACGCGTATAGAGTGAACTATCTCGAGTACGGACTTCTCCTTCAAAAACCGGCCATTGTTGAATAAACAGCGTAATATCGGCACGACCTTGCGCTAATTGATGATGTTCAAATGCTTGATAGCTTTTTTTTAATAATTTTATGCCTTCCGGTAACGTTTCCGGTGCATTGGCAGTGGCTGATTTGGGGGTATCTAAAACGTTTCCCGCTTTAAAATCTTCAAGGGATATGCCAAGTAATCGTGATTGTTTTTCGATTTCAATAAAGTTCGGCGGTTCCGAAAGCATTGCAATACGCATTAATGACATTGCCGTTTCAATTTGCCCGTAATGTCCGAGGCTGGTTTCTCGAACCACTTTTTCATTCGCAGTCCATGTGTTGTTGAAACGTTTATAGACCGTTTGAATTTCGTTAATATTTTTGGCTATAACCGCTTTATGCAGTTGCTGATAAACCGGCGTCACCCGTTTAGCAAATTGTTGCCGTTTTTTGGAATAATCAATCGGATTTTGTTCTTTTTCGAAGGTATATAAAGCTTTGGAAAGTTGCTCAAAGTTTTCTAATGTCGGTTGTGAAATTGCAAAATTCAGAGCGGAACTGACCGCTTGTCCGGCATGAGAATTATGAGTCGGGATCGCGAGAAACTCTTGTTGTAGCAATGTAAGATAAGGCTGTGATTTCGTGTTTTCCCCTCGCTTGACTTGCTCCATTGCATCGGATAAATGTACAAACAAATGCCCGGTTTCAACGTTGGCATAAGCACAAACGCTCAGCATAAGGCTGAGCGTGAAAAGTGCAACCACGCGGTTAAATTTGATCAAATAACGCTTTACCCAAGTAATCATGTTCATCTTTTACCCCAGCAAAACAAGCAAACAAACCACTTCCGATATGGGTGATATATTCGTTCATTTTGTCTCTATTCCCTAGGCTGTTTTGAATGGTGATAAATTGTTGCGGATCTTTTTGGAATGAAATAAATAACAAGCCTGCATCAAATTGTCCGGTTTTCGGATCGACGCCACTGGCATAAGAAAATGAGCGTCTTAGCATCTGTAGTCCGGTTTTTTTCGCTAAATGTAAGTGGGAAATTTCCGGAATGACGGGTTTGCCTTTTTCATTTTTTTTATTTAAATCAACGGTATCGAATTCTTGTTTGTCACCGATGGGGGCACCGGAATCCCGATGACGACCAAAGGTTTCTTCTTGACTGTTCAGGTTAGTGCGATCCCAAGTTTCTAAGTGCATTTGAATACGGCGTACGGCTAAGAATGTGCCGTTTTTCAGCCAATTATTTTGTTCGTACCAAACGGCATTGGCTAAATCTTCACCTTGCGGATTACCTGTACCGTCTTTAAATCCGAACAGATTTCGCGGTGTATCATTGCCTTCAAAAGAGTTAAATCCCGCTTGGCTCCAACGCATAGTAATGTTGGCGCGGGCTATACGAACTAAATTACGAACGGCGTGGAAAGCGACTTGCGGATCATCAGCACAGGCTTGAATACAGACATCGCCGCCCGAATATTCTTCACGCAATTGATCGCGCGGAAAGTGGGGGAGATTTTTCAATTCTTCCGGTTTGAATTTCTCAATGCCGAGCTTACTGAAAAAAGTAGGACTAATACCAAAAGTGAGAGTGAGGTTATACGGATTTAAGCCGTCTGCTTCTCCTGTATCAGCTGGCGGAACAAAAGGATTGTCGTTGTAGGTTTTTACGTTTTTTCCGGCGGTTAGACGAGCGCTGTAACTTGTCCAAATTTGGAACATCTCTTTGATTTTGGGAATATCATGAGTGTGCAGATCAAGCACCATAAAATAGATATGTTTATGTGCCGGAGTGGCAATGCCTTGTTGATGAACGCCATAAAACGGGTAGAGATTGTTGATCCTCGGCATGATCCGAGGCTCTAAAGCATAAGGGGCGCCGGCTGTTAAGCCGACACCGAGCAGTATTGCTTGTTTTAGAAAATCACGGCGTTCACGATAATTCATATTGCTCATAATTTTCTCCTATTCTTCTAAAATCATTCCCATTTGAGCGAGCGGTTCACCGAGTTTATTGACAGCTTCTGCGAGAGATTTAATCTCTGCAGCAGAGAGTTTGTCGTAGCCGACATAATCATAACCGTCTTTGGCTTTATTATGTTTTGCGAGTAAAGTATTTACTTCAGCAAAACGGGCTGCAATTTCGTGAGAGAGTTTAATATCTTTTTTCTCTAGCTGAGGTTTAAAGATTTCATAAATTTTTTCTGCACCTTCAATATTGGCTTTGAAATCGTAAAGGTCGGTTTTAGAGAAAATTTCTTCTTCACCGGTCACCTTTGTTGTAGAAACTTCATTTAATAAATCAACGGCTCCGGTAATCATTAATTCCGGGGTAACTTCTGCCGTTGGAATTTTAGCGCGTAATTCTTTAACATCTTTGAGTAACTGATCTGCAGTTGCTTCTGTACCTTTGGTCGTATTTTGCTCCCACAATACTTTTTCGATTTTGTGGAAACCGGACCAGTCATCTTCAGTTTTACCTTCTTCTGTTAAGTCGGCAAGTCGGGCATCAATACGCGGATCTAAATCTCCGAAACTTTCTGCAATTGGTTCCGAACGCTCAAAATACATTCGGGCAAGAGGGTAGATATACTTCGCTTTTTGCACATCACCTTGTTTGAGATAATTAACGAATTTTTCAGTATCCGTGACGAGTTGGTCGATTTGTACCACTACGAAATCTTTATAGGTTTGTGTTTCCTTTGTGAGATCGACAGCCACGGCAGAAGTGGCGAAGAATAGGGGAGAAACGGCTAAAGCGAGAGAGGTGAGACGCATAGAGACTCCTTAATAAGAGGGTGAAATATAAATAAGATTTGTTCTCATTAAAGGTATCTTTTTTTATTGGCTTTGGCAATAGCTTTATTAAAAAAACAGCGCAATGCCCTTTTTTTCAGCAGTTAAAGTTAATTCACCAAATTAAGGTTTGACACTGACCGGAAAATTCGTAAAATGCACCTCGTTTTGAAAACAACTCAATGCGGGAATAGCTCAGTTGGTAGAGCACGACCTTGCCAAGGTCGGGGTCGCGAGTTCGAGCCTCGTTTCCCGCTCCATTTTTTCTTCCTTATACGGCGTGTTAGCAAAGCGGTTATGCACTGGATTGCAAATCCATGTAGATCGGTTCGACTCCGGTACACGCCTCCATTTATTCATCGTTGTTGATTTTTCTATATTAAATATTTCACCCGTTTATTTTTGCAAAAAAACTGCTGAAAAAGACCGCTTGTAGTGAGTCAATTTATTTTTCACGGATAAACCTTTTCAAAAGATCAATAGCGCTTAGGATCTCCTTTGGTTTTAGCGTAGAATAGCCACTTTCTTTTATGATTAAAGAAAATATATAACCGATTAATTTATCTCGAACTGTTTATTTGAGGATTGAAATGAAATACGAATTAAAGAAAACGAGCGGTAATGCTCGTCGCGGGCGTTTGACTTTTTCACGCCCAAAAGGTGAATATCACGTTGAAACACCTGCTTTTATGCCGGTGGGGACTTACGGTACGGTAAAAGGAATGACGCCGGAAGAAGTTGCCCAAACCGGGGCGCAAATTTTACTTGGGAATACTTTTCATCTTTGGCTGCGTCCGGGTCAGGAAATTATACGTCAACACGGTGATTTGCACGATTTTATGCAGTGGCACGGTCCGATTCTTACCGATTCAGGCGGTTTCCAAGTATTTAGTTTGGGGAAATTGCGTAAAATTAAAGAAGAAGGCGTACATTTTCAGAACCCGATCAGCGGGGAAAAAATTTTCCTTTCACCTGAAAAATCAATGGAGATCCAATACGATCTCGGTTCGGATATTGTGATGATTTTTGATGAATGTACCCCCTATCCGGTAACCTTTGACTATGCCAAGCAGTCAATGGAGATGTCGTTACGTTGGGCAAAACGTAGTCGTGATCGCTTTGATGAATTGCAAAATCCAAATGCGTTATTTGGGATTATTCAAGGCGGTGTTTATGAAGAATTACGTAAAATCTCGGTAGAAGGTTTGGTGAATATCGGTTTTGACGGCTATGCTGTCGGAGGTTTAGCGGTGGGAGAGCCAAAAGAAGATATGCACCGTATTTTAGAGTATGTTTGCCCGCAAATTCCGGCGGATAAACCTCGTTATCTCATGGGGGTGGGTAAGCCTGAAGATTTAGTGGAAGGTGTGCGTCGTGGAATTGATATGTTTGATTGCGTTATGCCGACCCGTAATGCACGTAACGGACACTTATTTGTGAGTGACGGTATCGTAAAAATCCGTAATGCAAAATATCGAAATGATCTATCGCCATTAGATGCAGAGTGTGATTGTTATACGTGTAAAAATTACACAAAAGCTTACCTTTATCATTTAGATAAATGCGGTGAAATTTTAGGTGCTCGTTTGAATACCATTCACAATTTACGTTATTATCAACGTTTGATGGAGCAAATTCGCCAAGCGATTGAAGATGATCGTTTTGATGATTTTGTGGTGGAGTTTTATACAAAAATCGGTAAAGCTGCGCCGCCGTTACAGTTAAACAAAGAGGATAATCATGTTGAATCTTGATCCTAAGCCGTTTGTCAGTTGGGATGAGCCGATTGAAATGCTTTATGCCTGCCATAGCAAAGTAAAGAATTTCTGTCGCCAACTACAAATATTACCCGATTACATTGAACAACACGGTTGTAATCAAGCGGTAAAAAATGATGTGCAGCAAATTTTAAATTATTTCAATCTCTCCGCGCCATTACATCATGACGATGAAGAAAAAGATTTCTTTCCCGCATTGATTGAGCGGGTACCGCAGGCAAAAGCTGACATTGATGAGTTAGAACGTCAACATATCGATTTACATCAAAACTGGGATTTATTGTCGGCACAATTAAATGCGTTGTTGAGTGGCGAAGTAACAAATGTAGATCGGGATTTGATTCAGCGCTTTGTCGCCGGTTATGATCAACATATTGCGATTGAAGAGCCATTGTTTGAATTGGGAAGAGAACATTTGGCTGATGAAACACTGCAATCTATGGGAAAGATTATGGCGGATCGTCGTAAAGTCTGATGGAATATCGTCTTGATCTCTCTCAATACCGCTGTCCGCTTCCGATTTTAATGACAAAACGTGCGTTAAAATCACTAAAGGCGGGTGAAAAGTTACTTTTAGTGACAGAGGTAAATGTCAACGAAAAGGAGCTTGTGTTATTGTGTCAGGAAATGGGCGCAAGACTTTTATGGCAACAATCGGACATGGCACAGGGCAAAGTCGAGTGGCTGATTGAATTACAAGCGGTCAGTTAGCGACAAAAATTTGCAAATTTATCAAAACGCTGAGATTTATCTCAGCGTTTTTTTATTGAGGTCATATCAGCATTGATTTGACATTTTCCTTGATTTTCATCAACAACAATTCCATTCAATCCGGCTAATAATGAATCAATTAAGCTTTCTTGTTAACCCTTACCTTTGGAGGCTTTATGGCTAAATTATTGTTTGGACCGGTTCTTTCGTTTCGAGGCTGTGTGAATGATGTTTGGAAGGTGAGTGCTTTGATTGCCGTTGAAAGCAAAGCGTCCGTTCCGACGATGTTACTTAATGGTAAGCCGACCGCTCCGCCTTCGTTGTTATTAGAGTATGATGGTCGTTGCTATTTGCGCTACGATCTCAGTTCTCTGCAACAAAATGATGAAGTTCGGGTTGCTTATAATGTGGTTGGTATTGCAGAAACTTGGCATTTTACCGTACCGGCGAAATCGTCACCCCCTCGTCTTAGTTATGTGTCTTGTAATGGATTATCTGATCCGAACGGATTACGTAAATTGATTAAAGCAAAAAATTCGGTATGGGAAGATTTATTGGCAAGCCATGACAAATTATTAAGACCGGCGGGCTATAAGCTCGATAAAGAACAGTTGTGGCATGAAGCGCGTATTCATGATCAAGGGATTCAGCGATTTCATTTGCTTGTGATGGGAGGAGATCAACTTTACTTGGATTCTATGTGGGAAGATATCAAATCGCTCAAACGCTGGATTGGTATGTCTCGGCAAGAGCAGTTGAAATATAAAGTGCCGGATAAGTTAGATAAAGAAATCGAAAGTTACTATTTTAATCATTATTGCGAAAGTTGGTTATCTAAAGAACGTAATCAATGGGGGGCGAAAAATAGGACTTTAGATTCCGCTTACGGAATGGCAACCATTCCGACTATTATGATGTGGGATGACCATGATATTTTTGACGGTTGGGGATCTTATACGCCGGAGATGCAACAAAGTCCGATGTTCCAAAGGCTGTTTTACCATGCTCGTCGGGCATTTTGGGTATTTCAAATGCAACAAAATATTAATGATTTACCACCGTTAAAAGCACAAAATAATCAATATATTCGGCGTGATGATCCATTATTTGAACCGATAGTATGGTCAACCATATTACAGAAAGATCCGTTGGCCTTACCTTTATTGGATAATCAGGCAAGCTTTTCTTCGGCATTTCGTATTGGTCCATTGCAGATTATTGTGCCGGATTTAAGAACTGAACGTTCTGTGCAGCAAGTGATCGGTCCGAATACATGGACGGCGTTACACAAATGGTTGGGAAATATTGATAATTCGAATAATTGCCAACATTTACTTTTCATTTCCTCGGTACCGGTTGTTCATCCTAAGCTTTCGCTTGCGGAAGCCTTTTTGGATAATTTAGGTTCCGATCATGTGCTGGATAGCAGTGCGGATGATTTAAAAGATCATTGGTCTCATGATAACCATGAGGGGGAACGTAAACGTTTAGCAGAAACGTTATTAAAAGTCGCTAAGGAAAAAAATATCAAAGTGACGTTTGTGTCCGGTGATGTTCACGTGGCCGCGTGGGGTGTATTGTATAAACAGGATGTCGCACCGCACGAAAATTGGGCGCAAATTCATCAATTAACCTCGACGGCAATTGTACATCCGTCATTGGTTTCTGTGATGGAAAGACTTTTTTTAAATGTGCTTAACACGGTCGCCAAGAAAAAGCAGACGTTGGATGTCAATCTGTTTGCGGAGATGATGCTGTTTCCTGGCTCTAACCGCTATGTGATGGCAGCTCGGAATTGGTTGGCTTTGGAATTGGATAATAAACCTAATAATGCGAAGCTTTGGGCAACTTGGCGTTGCGAATCTCAAGATAGTTTTACTAATCATTTATTAGCGATTGATTCAATAAAAAACGCTTAAGTTAAAATGTAAAGCCTCGGATAAGAACCGAGGCTTTGAATTTTTTACGCCCAACCGTTGTTACGTTTACGACGTGGAAGAATAAACGGAACGATTAAGCCGATTAATAATCCTACACCTAGTACGGTCCCTCCGTAAATAAAATATTGAATCATAATCTCTCTGGATTCGGCGTCTTGCAATGTTTCAAGATCACGATTTTTATTTTTTAAAATATCAACTTCACGTTTTAACTGAGCATTTTGCTCCAGTAATTGACTGCTTTGTTGTTCGGCTTGTTGAGTACGACGTTGCATTTCTGCCGTACGTTGCTGCCAATCTTTATCAATGTTATTTAATTTCAGAGTGAGTTCTTGAACTTGTTGTTGGAGCTGAGGTGTTAATTCTTTAGAACTTGGTGTATCGGTCAATTCTGAATTTAAAATCCAAGACTCACGATTTTTGCTGTCGCGAATCAGAGAATAACGTTCTTTTTTATCAAGCAATGTGACTTTTTCGCCGGCTTGGATGGACCCTGAGATTTTATATTGATCCCCCGGACCTTTACGTAAATAAGTATTTAGATTTTCTGTTACGTACAGGTTTTGGGCTACAGCCGGTAATGAAGCCCCGAGTAAAAAGCAAGCGAGTAGAGTCGAAATATATTTTTGCATGTTAATTCCTTACTTAAAAATAAAAGAAAAAGTGCGAATAAACGCACTTCCTCTAAAATTCAGACCTCGATATTACATAAAAATTACACTCATTATGTAATAAATAATAATGGAAAGGAGAGCCCCCATTGGCAGAGTAATCATCCAAGATGCAACGATATTACGGATTACACCTAAGTTTAATGCTGCAATACCACGAGCAAAACCAACACCAAGAATAGCACCGACGAGAGTCTGTGTTGTCGAGATTGGTAAACCTGTACCGGATGCAATAACAACGGTGATCGCTGCGGCAAACTCTGCGGAGAATCCGCGGCTTGGCGTTAAGTCTGTAATACCGGAGCCGATGGTACCCATTACTTTATAACCCATTACAGCCATACCAAACACAATCCCTATAGCACCAAGCGGTAAAATCCAAGGGGCTAATGTCGCTTTACCCGCGACTACACCGCCGCTTTCGACCACAGAAACTACCGCAGAAAGGGGACCGATAGCATTGGCAACGTCATTTGAACCGTGGGCAAATGCCATGGAACAAGCCGTTAAAAGCATTAAGATACTAAATACTTTTTCAACACCACCAAATGCACTACCTTGGACACGGTTTGCAAAAGACTCGCTTCGGAAGTAAAAATAGCAAACGGTAATACCAACAGCGGCAATGGCGGAGGAGATTAGAACAGTTTCGCCTGTAGTTAAATGTAACCCAACGTGTTTCAAACCTTTACTCATCGTGACGATACTCAAAATAAATGCGGTCAAGCCCATATAAAAAGGACCGTATTTACGAGCGTTTTCCATCGGATTTTCTGTATCAAAGATCAGCTTTTGTGTACTGGTAAAAATAGTGTAAGACACAATACCGGCAACTAATGGAGTAATAAACCAACTTCCCACAATACCGCCTAATTGCCCCCAATGTACGGATTCAGCGCCTACAGTTAAGCAACCGAAACCGATGATCGCGCCGATAATGGAGTGAGTCGTCGAAACCGGCCAACCCATTTTGGATGCAAGTAATAACCATAAGCCGGCAGCTAATAACGCCGACATCATACCCAATATTAAAACATCAGGACGACCGGAGAAAAGAGAGATATCAATAATTCCACTTTTGATGGTTTCTGTTACTTCACCACCTGCAAGATATGCACCGGCAAATTCAAAAACCATTGCAATAAGAATGGCTTGTTTTGCAGTGACTGTCCCTGAACCAACCGATGTTCCCATCGCATTTGAGACGTCGTTTGCACCGATACCAAATGCCATTAAAAAACCGAATAGCGCAGTAATGATGATCAGAATTGTTCCATAGTCATGAATTAATTGCATAATTTTCAACCTCTTAATTATGAACGAGCTAACATCAACTCGATTCTCGAACCGATACGTTGTGCTTGGTCTGCAAGAACACCTACCCATTCAATAATTTTATACAGGAATATAATATCAATCGGACTATATGAGCTTTCAATAGGTAAAATAGCTCTACGTAATTCGATTTGAAGTTGATCGGTATCGTCTTCAATTTTATCCAACGCTAAGATCATATTATTGACAAAATTAAGTTCTCGGCCACGGAAGCCACTTTCCAATAATTGATCCATCTCATCAATTACTTTGCCGGCTTGGACGGTTGAATCAAGACTGCGGGCAAGGAAGCGCTGGAAGGTCGCTTGAATCTCTGTCGGGATGACGAGTCGACGGCCAATAACTCGACCGGAAATATCTTTTGCATAGTTTGCCAATTTGTCTAACTGTGTAACCAATTCGAGTAAATCGGTTCGTTCAACAGGCATAAATAAGCCACGAGGTGATTTCAAACGGATTTCACGCTTAAGGTTATCCGCTTCATTTTCAAAACGTGTAATTGTCGCTCTGATCTTCTCCGCTTCTTCCCAATTATCGTTAAAGGTAGCCTCGAAAAACGGAACTAACAGTCCACAACATTCAGTTACTTTCTTTGAATGTTGCTGTAGTGGCTTAAGTGGCGATTGTGCGAATAATCCTAAAATATTATTCATAGCCATAAGTTTATCTCCATTAAGGTTATATGATTTTGAGTTTACACCGATGTAAGCTCGGGCGGATTTTACAGTATGTTTTTCTTAAGATCACGGATTAATGTGCTACAAGCGGTCTGATAAGCTAAATTTTTTGCAAATTATTGGGGATTTATTTGCAACTTTCTCGATTTTTACAAACATCTAACACTTAAAAATCAATGGGTTATTAAAAAAGTGAGTGATCTTTAAATTTACAATATCGTTCAGAAGTATTATTATTCAATATGTTATGCCTAGAAAAATAGGCTCATTTACAGTAAATCATCAATTTAGAGGGTAGGAATGCAAAACCTAAAAGAAATTACAGAACAGGCTCGTTTAGCATTAGATGAGTTACATGATAAAGGATTGGACGCCTTAGAAACATTTCGTGTGGAATATTTTGGTAAAAAAGGTCATTTTACCCAGTTAATGCAAAGTTTGCGCGATGTCGCGGCGGAAGAACGTCCGGCAATAGGCGCAAAGATTAATGAAGCCAAACAGATCATTCTTGATCGCTTAAACGTAAAAAAAGAAGAGTGGGAACAAGCGGCAATTAATGCCCAATTAGAAAAAGAAAAAATCGATGTGAGCTTACCCGGCCGCAAAGCGGAGTTAGGCGGTTTACATCCGGTTTCCATTACAATCGAACGTGTTGTGAAATTTTTTGCAGAGCTCGGTTTTTCCGTCGAAAAAGGTCCGGAAATTGAAACGGATTATTACAACTTTGATGCATTAAATATTCCTCCTCACCATCCGGCTCGAGCCGACCATGATACTTTCTGGTTTGATGCAGAGCGTTTATTGCGTACCCAAACCTCAGGCGTACAGATCCGAACCATGGAAAAAATGAGTCCGCCTATCCGTATTATGGCACCGGGACGTGTATATCGTAATGATTACGACCAAACCCATACGCCGATGTTCCATCAAATCGAATTACTTTATGTCGATAAAAAAGCCAACTTTACCGAATTAAAAGGCTTGTTACACGACTTCTTACGTGCCTTCTTTGAAGAAGATCTGCAAGTGCGTTTCCGTCCGTCTTATTTCCCATTCACTGAACCATCTGCGGAAGTGGACGTAATGGGTAAAAACGGTAAATGGCTTGAAGTGTTAGGTTGCGGTATGGTGCATCCGAATGTGCTACGTAGTGTGGGCATTGATCCTAACGAATACTCAGGTTTTGCGGCGGGAATGGGGGTTGAACGTTTAACAATGCTTCGTTATAACGTGACCGATCTACGTTCATTCTTTGAGAATGATCTGCGTTTTTTAAAACAATTTAAGTAATGATCAGCGCCGCCGGCGAGAGTGTTCCGCTCGAAACGAGAAACAAGCGGTCAGTTTTTAATAAAATTTTGCAAAATTATCTATGGCATGAGTGAGACGTTCGCGTCAGCAGTAGATAAAAGGTTATAGGATAGAGATATGAAATTCAGTGAAAGTTGGTTGCGTGAGTGGGTAAATCCAGCGATTACCACCGAGCAATTATGCGACCAAATTACTATGTTAGGTTTAGAAGTTGATGCTGTAGATGCCGTCGCAGGTGAATTTACCGGTGTCGTTGTCGGAGAAGTGGTTGAATGTGCTCAACACCCCGATGCGGATAAATTACGTATTACTAAAGTAAATGTCGGTGGCGAACGCTTATTAGACATTGTTTGCGGTGCACCCAATTGCCGACAAGGTTTAAAGGTAGCTTGTGCAATTGAAGGAGCGGTTTTACCGGGTAATTTTAAGATTAAAAAAACTAAATTACGGGGTCAACCGTCAGAAGGCATGCTTTGTTCATATTCGGAATTAAGCATTAAAGAAGATCATAGCGGGATCATTGAGTTACCGTTAGATGCGCCGATCGGTACTGATTTACGTGACTATTTGAAACTAAATGATAACACAATTGAAATCAGTTTAACGCCGAACCGAGCCGATTGCTTAAGTATTGCCGGTATAGCCCGTGAAGTTGGGGTAGTTAATCGATTACCGTTGAACACTCCGCAGATTGAACCGGTAAAAGCGACTATCGCGGATAAAGTGTCTATTGATTTACAAGCGCCGGAAGCGTGTCCACGTTACTTATTACGCGTTATCAAAGGTGTTAATATTAACGCTAAATCACCGTTATGGTTACAGGAAAAGCTCCGTCGTTGCGGTATTCGTTCTATTGATCCTATCGTTGATATTACCAACCATAGTTTGCTCGAACTAGGGCAACCAATGCACGCTTTCGATCTAGATAAAATTGCTCAGCCGGTACAAGTGCGTATGGCAAAAGACGGTGAAGCGCTTGTTTTATTGGACGGTACCACAGCAAAACTGCAATCAAATACGTTGCTAATTGCAGACCAAAACGGACCGCTTGCAATGGCTGGTATTTTTGGCGGTGAAGCAAGCGGAACCAGTACAGAAACTAAAAACGTGGTATTAGAAGCCGCTTTTTTTGCCCCGTTAGCGATTACCGGTCGAGCGCGTCAATATGGCTTACATACCGATGCTTCACACCGTTTTGAACGAGGCGTTGATCCCGAATTAGCGCGTCAGGCAATGGAGCGGGCAACTGCATTATTAATTGAAATTGCAGGCGGTGAAGCAGGTGAAATCGTTGAAGCGGTTAGTGACGAACACTTACCGAAAGCGAAAACCGTTACTTTACGTCGCAGTAAATTGGATTCGTTATTAGGTCACCACATTGAAACAGAAACGGTCAGCGATATTTTTAACCGTTTAGGTTTGCAATCTGAATATGCTAACAATGTTTGGACGGTGAAATCCCCAAGCTGGCGTTTCGACATCGAAATTGAAGAAGATCTGATTGAGGAAGTGGCGCGTATTTACGGTTATAACAGCATTCCGAATAATGCTCCGTTAGCGCATCTTAAAATGAAAGGCATTCCGGAAAAATTACTGGAAGCAATTCGGGTGAGAACCGCTTTGGTTGATAGCGATTATCAGGAAGTGGTGACTTATAGTTTCGTGGATCCTAAAGTACAACAATTATTACATCCTGAACAAGAGGCTTTAATTTTACCTAACCCGATTTCCAGCGAAATGTCGGCGATGCGCGTTTCACTATTGACCGGATTATTGGAAACCGTTGCTTATAACCAAAATCGTCAGCAAAATCGTGTACGTATTTTTGAAAGCGGTTTACGTTTTATTCCGGACAGCAATGCAGAAAACGGTATTCGACAAGAAACGGTTTTCGGCGCGGTGATTGCCGGAGATAAACGCCCGACACACTGGGAACATAAAGCGGAAAACGTCGATTTCTTTGATCTTAAAGGTGACTTAGAACGTATTTTATCTTTAACCAGTGTCGGTAACGACTTGCAGTTTGTTGCGAAGCAATATCCTGCATTGCACCCGGGGCAATCGGCTGCAATTATGTTAGAGGGTAAAGAAATTGGTTTTATTGGTACAATTCATCCAAAAATTGTGCAAAAATTAGGATTATCGGGTAAACCGGTTGCATTTGAACTATTGGCGGAAGCAATTGCTGAGCGTACTGTTCCAAATGCGAAAGAAATCTCTCGCTTCCCGGCAAATAAACGCGATATTGCAGTTGTAGTTGACATGGACGTTGCTGCAGGTGATGTTATAAACGAATGTCGTCAAGCTGGTGGCGAGAAATTAGTTAGCGTGAATTTATTCGATGTTTATCAAGGGGCGAATTTAGCATTCGGTAAGAAGAGTTTGGCAATCAGTCTGACAATTCAGGATACTGAAAAGACCCTTGAAGAAGATCAAATTAACGCAGTGATTCAAACGGTGTTAGATGCACTGGCTAAACGTTTCAATGCCTATCTAAGAGACTAGATTAAGGAAAACATTATGGCACTTACCAAAATTGAAATAGCAGAAAACCTTGTTGAAAAATGCGGGTTGGATAAACGTGTTGCTAAACAATTTGTCGAACAATTTTTTGAAGAGATTCGCTTATCGCTTGAAAAAGGCGAAGAAGTTAAGTTATCGGGTTTCGGTAATTTTTCTGTCAGAGATAAGAAAGCTCGTCCGGGTAGAAACCCGAAAACCGGTGAAGATGTGGCGGTATCTGCTCGCAGAGTCGTTGTATTCAAATCGGGGCAAAAATTGCGCGAACGCGTTGAAAACGCGAAGGTAAAAGCCTAAAACAATAGGAAAACATTCTGCAATTATTGAAGTTGCAGAATGTTTCTTTTTAGAGGAACTCAAAATGTTTCAAATGTTGAATAAAAAAACGGTTTCTCTGTGTGCTGTTTTGATATCTGCAGTTGCATTAACCGCGTGTAGCGGAAGTGGCGATACTTATAAAGCAGGAACATCAAAAATCTATAAGGCTAACCAAGGAAGCATTTCCGATCCTATTTTTGTGATTAGCAGCCTTAGTGAACAGCAAAGAGAGTGGAAAGGAACGCGTTATCGCTTAGGGGGAACAAGTCGTAGTGGTGTAGATTGTTCCGGATTTATGCAAGTAACGTTTCGTGATTTATTTGGTATTGACTTACCGAGAACAACAAGCGAACAAGCTTTGGAAGGTAGAAAAATTTCAAAACATGAAATTCAAACCGGTGATTTGGTTTTCTTTAATACCGGGCGGGGTCCTAACGGTAAGCATGTTGGCGTTTATGTAAAAGACGGTCAATTTTTACATGCTTCAACGAAAGGCGGAGTGATCTATTCCGATATGAATTCTCCGTATTGGTCAAAAACCTTTTGGCAAGCGCGGCGCTTATCGTCATAAAATGTGAGACTGATCACATAGTTGTGAAAAAGTTTGACTTTTCTTGAAAAATTATTTGAAAAGTTTAAGAACTTGACTTAATATTTCCTCACATTAAAAATAAGTGTTGCGTTCAGCAACCGGTTCATAAATTTGCTTTCCGAGTAGCCCCTGATTCAGGGGCTTTTTTTATGCTTGTTATTTTGTGAAGTCTCTAAATTGTGTGCTTTTACTGAGCGGTGAGGTGTTATAACAAGCGGTCTGTTTTACCGAAAAATTTGCAAAAAATAAGCAAAATTCGACCGCTTGTTTAGCGTCGTTATTCTTTATTCAGTAAGAAAATGCCTTTACTCATTAGATGAATATAGTGTTGTTGCTGATTTTCATCGTAATGTTCTGGGTTGAGATTTACTAAAATTTCTTTACCTTGCCAAAACATCACTACTTCCCAATGATTACCCATATAAACAGCGTGTTTAATTTCACAACGTTGATTTTCATTACCATAAGGGAAAAGCTGAATGGCTTCAGGACGGATACCCACTAAACAATCACCGTTCGGCACATTAAAACGTTCAGCGTTTTCAAGGGTAAAATCGAATGTACCGATTTGAATGGCATCGCCTTGACGATTTCCTTCCAAAATGGTGGATTCACCCATAAAGTTTGCTAAAAATAGTGAGTTAGGCTGTAAATAGAGCATTTTCGCTGTATCTTTTTGTTTAATCACACCTTTGTCCATCACGATAACTTCATCGGATACTGCAAAGGCTTCTGTTTGGT
Source organism: Glaesserella sp. (assembly GCF_041814905.1). Taxonomy (NCBI): domain Bacteria; kingdom Pseudomonadati; phylum Pseudomonadota; class Gammaproteobacteria; order Pasteurellales; family Pasteurellaceae; genus Glaesserella; species Glaesserella sp. The sequence continues at coordinate 27,119 of NZ_JBGXYA010000062.1, forward strand.
CATGGGTAACATAGAGTGACGTGATATTCAGACGTTGCTGTAACTCACGGATTTTTTCACGCATTGAACGACGCAGATTGGCATCCAAGTTACTGAGCGGTTCATCAAACAGCAATACTTTCGGTTTGAGAATCAGCGCACGGGCAAGAGCGACACGTTGTTGTTGTCCGCCTGAAATTTGATCGACATAACGATCTTCAAAACCGGCCAAATCCACCAGTTCTAGTGCTTCTTTAACGCGTTGCTTACGTTCTTCTTTCGGTACCCCTTGCATTTTCAAACCGTAACCGACATTGTCACCTATCGACATATGAGGGAAAAGTGCGTAAGACTGGAATACGATACAGATATCACGCTGTTGGATAGAGTTGTGAGTGACATCTTCGCCGTCGATAAAGATTTGACCTTCCGTCGGGTTTTCCAAACCGGCGACAAGACGCAATACCGTCGTTTTGCCACAACCGGATGGTCCAAGTAGCGTAACCATGGTGCCTTTTTTAATTGATAAACTTAAATTATTAATTACCGTCGCTTTACCAAAGGATTTAGTCACATTTTTTAATACTAAGAAATCATTTTGTTGTTCCATTTTTCTATCCTTAATTCATTTTTTTCGCTTTAGAGCGGGCAATACGAGTGTCACCCACAATCCAGTCAAAGAAGAAAATAATTGCCATCATGACGACAATCAGAATTGAACCATAAGCAATCGCCACACCATATTCACCATCTTCTACACGGTTTAAAATATAGGATGTTGCAACACGTGTATCCGCCGTAACAAGGAAGACAATTGCACTTACTGTTGTCATTGCCCGCACGAAGCTGGTGACCAACGCAGAAAGTAATGCAGGCTTAAGTAGCGGTAATACGATGAAGAAGATGGTTTTAAATGAGCCTGCTTTTAAAGAAAGAGAGGCTTCATCCAGTGATTTATCTAATTGCCCAAGTCCTGCAATCGCAGCACGCATCCCGACCGGCATGTTTCGCATTACCATTGAAAGAATGATGATCATTCCGGTGCCGGTAAGATAAATCGGTGCATTGTTGAAGGCAAGGATATAAGAAACCCCGGCAACAGTTCCCGGTACTGCAAAACAGAGCAATGTGAGGAATTCCAAGGTTTTTTTACCTTTGAAATTACGGCGTACGGTGATGTAAGCGATCAATAAGCCGAAAAGTGCGGTTATCGGAGCCGCACTGGCTGCGAAAATAACTGTTTGAATTAATGACGGCCAAGCACCATCGTCAAAGCCTTGCCCGAATAAGCTCTTATAGTTGTTTAATGTTAAAGTGTAGTCCACGCCCCAGTTTACGGTAAAACTACCGTAAAAAATACTGCCGTATAGAACCAGGTTAAAGAGTACCCAAGCGGATAAGGTTGCGATAATCACCCCTTTCATAGCATTTGGAAGATCCTGTACGTCGCCGCGATAGGATTTACCGGAAACGGTGACATAAGAACGATTGCCAATCCAAAGATATTGAATAACAAAAATGGCGAGAGAAAATACTAATAAAATCGAACCGAGCGTACTTGCCGAAGCGTAGTCTAATTGTGAACCTGCAATATAGAAATAGATTTGTGTCGCAATCACATCGAAGCTCCCTCCCAATACGAGCGGAGTACTGAAGTCAGCAAGAGATTGAATTACTACGACTAAGAATGAGTTCGCTAATGCCGGTTTCAGCAAAGGAAAAATAATATTGAAAAATGCTTGATAACGGTTGGAACGCAGAGTATAGGCAGCTTCTTCAACTGATGGATGAATGGATTTTAATGCCCCTTCCAAAATCATAAATGACATTGGCGTTAAAGCTAATGTATGCGCGATCACAATACCGGTGAAACCATATAACCAGTTACTGGCAAATCCAAAGTATTCCACTAAAAATGACGTAACATAGCCCGAACGTCCAAGCATTAATGTTACCCCTAGACCAACGACGAAAGGCGGAGTCACAATAGGTAAGATTGAGAAAATTTTACCGATAAACGCAGTCCGTTTAGCAATACGCGTGGTATAGAGAGCAAAAGCTAAACCGAATAAAGTTGATAAGATCCCAACGGTTGCGGCAACGCCCAAAGAGTTAGTAATAACACGCAATACATAAGGCTGTTTTAAAATCGTAAAAACTTGTGCAGGCACGAATTCGCTACCGTCATAGAACATTGAAATAAAAATCGCAATGGTCGGATAGACGATAAAGAAGAATATCAACAAAATAATGCTGATAAGTGAAGCAATAATGAAACGATCACCCTGCATCACTTTTAAATTGGCAAAAGCATTGGTCGCAATGGCAATTAATGCCACAATCACAAACATCACCGAATAGCCGAGGCTGATCTTTGCCACAATCGCAGAAATAAAAATGAATAGAAACAAGGCTGCAACGCCAATTAATTCCAGCTTGCTGCGCTGAAGACTATGATTACTGTTAGGCAATAGATAAATAAGCAGAGGTAAAAACCAAGCCCAAGTCAGGTTGAAACTAGACCAACCCATTGCAGCCAGATATTCATCGGAAGTCGACTCAAGCAAGCCGTAATCTAATGCTTTTGAAGGCAATAGCGCAAAGCCTAAAAAAGAGAGAAGCACCCAAAAAAGAGGGCGGGAAAAAAAAGAAGATTGCATAAGACCTCACAAAAATGGTTTTTGTACAACGGGCTTTACTATCAGAGAAATTAAGGAATAATCAAATTGTGACAGTACATTCTCAATGATTTCCACTATGTACGAAGTGATCAAAAGGCACGCGGTAAAACGCGTGCCGATATTTATGCGTTAAATTAGTTTGCTAACTTAACTTCTGAGACCCATTTATCAATTAAGCGTTTACGCTCATCACTTGAACCGTATTTTTCAAAGTCATAATCAATTAATTTGAGTGTATTTGGATCAAGAGAATAAGGAGAAGTTTCAGCCGTCGTATTGGTTAATACTTGGAATGATTCCCCTTTTTTCCAAGAAAGTTCTTGTGCTTCTTTAGATAACGCCCAGTCTACAAAGAGTTTGGCATTATTTAAGTTCCGCGCCCCTTTTAAGATACTCACACCGCCCAACTCATAACCGGTACCTTCGCTTGGCACCACCATCTCAATATTTGCACCGTTCTTTTTCTCCACGGAATAATCGTGTAAGAAACCGATACCGATGGCGGTTTCGCCACGAGCCGTATTGCGTGATGGAGTTACACCTGATTTAGTATATTGAGAAATGTTTTTATGTAATTTTTTGAAATAATCAAAAGCTTTCTCTTCACCCCAAAGTTGGACGAATGTCGCAATCGCGGTATAAGCGGTACCGGAGCTTTGTGGGTCAGCAATTTGAATTTCACCGGCTAAACGTGGATCGAGCAGATCTTCCCAAGAAGTCGGCACTTTTTCGATACCCAATTTTTTCAAACGGTCAAGATTCACACCGAAACCTAAAATACCCATATAAACGGCAGAGGTATAATTGCCTTTGACTTTTGCCGGATCCCGGAATTTTTCAACAATTTGAGCTAAGTTCGGCGATTGGTAGGCTTGCAATAATCCCATTTCACCGGCTTGGGATTGCGGATCTAAAGTACCGCCATACCACACGTCGGCTTGCGGATTATTTTTTTCCGCATCGACTTTCGCCAAGGTACTGCCCGAACCATTGCGGATAAAGGAGACTTTTACATCATATTTTTGACCGAAAGCTTGCGTTTCTTGCTCGCACATTAAATTGGTTGCACTGCAATAGACGACCAAACGCCCGGCGGCATTGGCTCCGGTTGCGATCACGGAACTTAAAAATAAAGAGGAAAGAGCAAGAGAAAGCGTTTTGAGTTTCATAACGTATCCTTTTAATTATCAGATGGAAAATGTTGTCACTATAACGAATTTTGAGGTTGAAAACTGTGAGTTCATTCACAAATAAATCAATAAACTATAAAAATTTTACATATTCTTAAAATAAAAGTGTAAGTTTTCATTCGAGGAGCACGTCTAATTCGGTGCCAATATTGAATTGGTCAAATAAGTTATTAACTATTATCTGATCGAAGGAGATTTTAAATGAAAAAACTCACATTAACCGCATTACTCGTGCTTGCAACCATACCAGCCTACGCGACAGACAACAAAATGGGAATGGAGAAAGCGGATCAAATGCAACCTTGTATGGAAATGAAAGGAGATAAATGCATGAAACCGGCGGAAATGAAGATGGAAACCATGAAAGAGAAAACATCCGAACAGACGGGAATGAAATCCGAACAGATGATGGAGATGAAATCGGATGACGCGAAGAAAATGATGTCGGATGAAATGATGAAAAAACCGGAAATGAAAAAGTAATCCGACATAAAACAAGCGGTGGGATTTGCAAAATAATTTGCAAATCCCACCGCTTGTAATCTATTGCATATAAGGTAAAACGCTATTTTTTACTTATCGCACCTAAAATGCCGCGCATAATTTGCTTCGTCACTTGGTTGCGTAAATTTCGTCCGACGGATTGAGCCACACTGCCGACCAACTGTTCGGCGATGCTTTGTTCGCTTTTTTTCTTCGTGCCGAAAATACTGCCGAGCATACCGCCGAGGAAGCTCTCTTCTTCCGCTTTGGCTTGCTCTGCTGCCTGTTGTTGTGCTTGGCTTTGGCTGTTCAGTACTTCAAATGCTGATTGATTATCGACGAATTGACTGTAGTGAAGATATAAGTCATCCTGTTTCACTAAGGCTATACGTTCGTCGGCTGAAATCGGTTTTAATTGGCTTTTCGGCGGATAAACATAAGCAATTTCCACCGGTGTCGGCATCCCTTTTTCGTCTAAAACGGAAATTAACGCTTCTCCTACGCCAAGCTGGGTAATGGCTTCCACGACATTGACCGACGGATTGGCACGGAAGGTTTCGGCGGCGGATTTGACCGCTTTTTGATCTTTCGGGGTAAAGGCGCGTAGCGCATGTTGCACGCGGTTACCTAATTGCCCTAAAACCGATTCGGGTAGATCCAACGGATTTTGTGTCACGAAATATACGCCGACCCCTTTTGAACGGATCAAACGAACCACTTGTTCGATTTTATCGACCAATACTTTCGGTGCACCGTCAAACAGTAAGTGGGCTTCATCGAAAAACAGCACGAATTTCGGTTTGTCGGGATCACCGACTTCCGGTAAATTTTCAAACAGTTCCGCCATAAACCAAAGCAGAAAAGCCCCGTACATGCGCGGAGAATTGATCAATTTTTCCGAATTCAAGACATTGATGACACCGCGCCCGTCACGGGTTTGGATCCAATCATGCAAATCCAGGGCCGGTTCACCGAATAAATTTGTCGCGCCTTCGTTTTCAAGGGTGAGCAAAGCGCGTTGAATGGCGCCGACACTTGCGGCGGACACATTACCGTATTCCAATTGGAACGTTTTGGCGTTCTCCGCCACGAATTTGAGCAGGGTGCGCAAATCTTTCAGATCAATAAGGAGTAAACCTTTATCATCGGCGACACGGAAGACAAGATTTAATAAACCTTCTTGGGTGTCGTTTAAATTCAACAAGCGGGCGAGGAGCATCGGACCCATTTCGGAAATAGTGGTGCGCAGCGGAATTCCGCTTTCGCCGAACACATCCCAAAATGAAACGGGAAAGCCGGCTAAATAACTTTCTCCGCCGAGATTGAATTGCTCGATACGTTCTGCAATTTTCCCTTGATAACTGCCCGCTTGTACTAAACCGGACAAGTCACCTTTGACATCCACTAAAAAAACCGGTACGCCGTCATCGCTGAAGGCTTCGGCAAGTTTGCGTAAAGTGACGGTTTTACCTGTACCTGTTGCCCCGGCAATTAAACCGTGGCGGTTTGCCATTTTGGCTGTTAAAGAAAGTATATTGCCGTCTTTGGTTTGGGCAATGGCATAACTCATAAATTCTCCTCATTAAATAACCGACAAGCGATCAGATTATTGTTGTTTTTTGCAAATAGTGTGAATCGGGTTATCTGCGTCTATTGTTTGTTATCCGTGAGCGGTTTCGATGCGGTTTCGGCAATGAGAGCAAAGCATTACTGTCATATTGACTGACCGGAATGGCATGCCCGATATATTCTTCGATTGCCGGTAAATTCACCGCGTAACGCTCACAGGCAAAACTGATGGAAATACCGCTTTCTCCCGCCCGACCCGTACGCCCTATACGATGAACGTAATCTTCACGATCGTCAGGTAAGTCGTAATTAAACACATGCGTGACATCGGCAATGTGTAATCCGCGAGCGGCAACGTCCGTAGCGACTAAAATATCCAGATGACCTTGAGTAAAGCTGTCCAATAATGCTAAGCGCTTTTTCTGCGGAATATCGCCGGTCAGCAAACCGACACGATGACCGTCGGCACTTAAATATCCCCAAATTTCTTCACATTTTTGTTTGGTATTGGCAAATACAATGCAACGATCCGGCCATTCTTCCTCAATAAGTGTGATTAACAGCGCCATTTTATCTTGGTTGGACGGATAGAATAACTCTTCTTTAATACGGTGACCGGTTCGTTGCAGCGGCTCGATTTCCACGTATTCGGCGTTATGCATATCTTCAAAGGCAAGTTCGCGCACTCGGTGGGAAAGGGTTGCGGAGAATAGCATGGTTAAACGTTCTTCCGGTTTCGGGCATTTCCGCATGAGGTAGCGGATATCTTTAATAAAACCCAAATCGAACATCCGATCCGCTTCGTCTAACACGACAACTTGAATTTTATCTAGATTGATAATGCCTTGTTTGACATAATCAATCACTCTCCCTGTCGTGCCGACTAAAATATCCACACCGCGGGCAATCGCCTGCAACTGCTTTTCATAGCCGTCCCCGCCATATGCCAAGGCTAAATCAAAACCGGCGTGTTTAACGAATAGTTCGGCATCGGATGCGATTTGGACGGCAAGTTCACGGGTCGGGGCCAAAATTAAGGCTCTCGGCTGATTTGGGTTAGTCGTTACATCGTTAGTTAGTAAATGGTGGAACGTGGCGATTAAAAATGCCAATGTTTTACCTGTGCCGGTTTGCGCCTGACCGGCAATATCTTGCCCGATTAAGGTGTAAGGTAACGTTCTTGCTTGGATGGGGGTACAGAATTCAAAGCCTTTGCTGTCCAATGCCGCCAGTACGTGGTCGTGAATCGGAAAATCAATAAAGCGTTGTTCGGTAAGGTGTTTAGACATTTTTTCTCCTTTATGAGCTAAACAAGCGGTCCGTTTATCGGGATTTTTTGCAAATTTTCGGCAAAAAGTGACCGCTTGTAACGGGAACTCTAAACAGAAAATAGGTGAAAAAGATACCACAATTGTGCTAATTTGAGTAGAATCTTCAACAATTTTAACCATTATTTTACTTATAAGGATTAGTCTATGTCTGCAAACACTACACCGAATTTAAAAAATCGCCATTTTCTGCGTTTAATGGATTTTACGCCGGCAGAAATAACCTATTTGCTTAACCTTTCTGCGAAACTTAAAGCCGATAAAAAAATGGGAACGGAAACCCGTACCATGAAAGGCAAAAATATTGCATTGATTTTTGAAAAAAGCTCTACCCGTACCCGCTGTGCCTTTGAAGTGGCCGCGTTTGATCAAGGGGCGAACGTGAGTTATATCGGGCCGAGCGGATCGCAAATCGGGCATAAAGAATCGATGAAAGATACCGCCCGCGTGTTGGGCAGAATGTATGACGGCATTCAATATCGTGGTTACGGTCAAGCGTTGGTTGAGATTTTAGCCGACTATTCGGGCGTGCCTGTTTGGAACGGGTTAACCGATGAGTTTCATCCGACTCAAATTTTGGCGGATTTTTTAACGATGCTAGAACATTCCGATAAGCCGTTGAACCAAATCAAATTAGCGTATTTAGGCGATGCCCGTAACAATATGGGCAATTCGTTTGTAGAAGGGGCGGCATTAATGGGCGTGGATCTGCGTTTAGTGGCGCCGAAACAATTTTTCCCTGAACAAGCATTATTGGACGAAGTGGCTGAAACGGCAGCCAAAACAGGGGCGAAGATTACTTGCACCGAAGATGTTGCTGCCGGCGTAAAAGACGTTGATTTCGTTTATACTGATGTTTGGGTTTCTATGGGCGAGCCGGAATCGGCTTGGGAAGCTCGCATTAATTTGATGAAACCGTATCAAGTCAATGCGGATCTGATGAAACTGACGGGCAATCCGAATGTGAAATTCCTGCACTGTTTACCGGCTTTCCATGACGATCAAACAACCGTCGGTAAAGAAATTGCGGCAAAATACGGCATGAACGGCTTAGAAGTGACTGATGAGGTGTTTGAATCCGAGGCTTCCATTGTGTTTGATGAAGCGGAAAACCGTATGCACACGATTAAAGCGGTGATGGTAGCAACATTGGGTGACCAGTAGTAAACTTCTTTATGATAACTTCACTTCTGCATTAATCTTTTTAATGCAAGGCTGAGAAAAAATCACTATCTAACAGACTGAAAACTGCGTAAAATGGCGCAGTTTTTTATTTCGCAAACGATTACTTAATTTATAGGAGAATCCTTAAAATGTTAAGACGTGATATGAATATCGCAGATTACGATCCCGTATTATGGCAAGCAATTCAAGACGAAAACCGTCGTCAGGAAGAGCATATTGAGCTGATTGCTTCGGAAAACTATGCAAGCCCGCGTGTGATGGAAGCACAAGGTTCACAATTCACCAACAAATATGCGGAAGGTTATCCGGGTAAACGCTATTACGGCGGTTGTGAATATGCCGATATCGTTGAACAATTGGCGATTGACCGTGCCAAAGAGTTATTCGGCGCAGATTATGCGAATGTGCAGCCTCATTCCGGTTCACAAGCAAATGCGGCCGTTTATGGTGCGTTATTGACGCCGGGCGACACGATTTTAGGGATGAGTCTTGCACACGGTGGACACTTAACTCACGGTGCTTCAGTCAGCTTCTCAGGCAAAGTGTATCACGCAGAACAATACGGTATCACCGCTGAAGGGGTTATCGACTACGATGCACTTCGTCAACAAGCGCATGAAGTAAAACCAAAAATGATTGTGGGCGGTTTCTCTGCTTATTCTCAAATCGTTGACTGGGCAAAAATGCGTGAAATCGCAGATGAAGTCGGCGCTTATTTATTCGTCGATATGGCGCACGTTGCAGGCTTAGTGGCTGCGGGCGTTTATCCGAGCCCGCTTCCGCATGCCCATGTTGTGACTACAACAACCCACAAAACATTAGCCGGTCCGCGTGGTGGTTTAATTCTTTCCAATGCGAAAGACGAAGAAATCTATAAAAAGCTACAAAGTGCCGTGTTCCCGCGTGAACAAGGTGGTCCATTAGTCCACATTATTGCAGCGAAAGCCGTTTGCTTTAAAGAAGCGTTAGAGCCTGAATATAAGGTTTACCAACAACAAGTGGTCAAAAATGCAAAAGCGATGGTGGAAGTATTCAAACAACGTGGTTACAACGTTGTTTCAAATGGTACCGAAAACCACTTATTCTTAGTTGATTTAGTCAGCCACGGTTTAACCGGTAAAGCGGCTGATGCCGCACTTGGTCGTGCGAATATTACGGTCAACAAAAATGCCGTGCCGAACGATCCACAAAAACCGTTTATTACCTCCGGTATCCGTGTCGGTACACCGGCAGTCACCCGCCGTGGCTTTAAAGAAGCGGAAGTCAAAGAGCTTGCCGGTTGGATGTGCGATGTGTTAGACAGCATCGGTAAAGAGAACGAAGCGGCAGTGATCGAAGCAACGAAAGTTAAAGTACTCGAAATCTGCAAACATTTACCGGTTTATCCGTAGTGTATCCTGTTTTTTTAAGGTAAACCCCGAATCATCGGGGTTTTATTTTTGTGGAGCGGTTATGGTTCTTTATTTTGTGATTTATCTTATTGGTATCAATGCACTGAGTGCCTATATGATGTATTCGGATAAGCAGAAATCCAAGAAAAAAGCGTGGAGGGTACCGGAGTCCAATCTCTTCTTTTTGTGCGTAAGCGGTGGATTCCTCGGTACGTACTTGATCATGAAACACTTCAAACATAAAACCAAACATTGGCAGTTTCACTTTGCGGTCATTGTGTCTGCCTTTGTTTGGTTATTGTGTATTCCCGGATTTTATTGGTATTTACAGGTTTAGGTGATCGACGTTATTAAATTCAACCAATTGTGCTTGACCGTTTTCTACTCGGACAATACTGATTGCCGTATTGGCAACGAATTTATGTTGTGTAGCATTTCTGAAATCATGCCAATGAATTCCCTTTAATACGGCGGTGAGCAGTGTGAGCGTCATGCCGTGGGAGACAATCAAAATATTTTCTCCGTCTTGATGGCGGGCGATAATTTGATTAAAGGCGTTCATAATACGTTGATAAAATTGTTCAAACCCTTCGCCTTGGTTTTCTTTTGCCGAATAATTTTTAGGATCCGTTCTGAATAAAATATATTCGGGATGGTTGATAAGCTCTTCTTTGTGCTTGCCCTCCCAGCTTCCAAAGTGAATTTCATTTAAGCCGCGGTGGTGAAAATGTGGGATATCCCGTTCACCGATAATATAATCCGCCGTATCCTGCGCCCGTTTGAGCAAACTGGAATAGCATGCGCTAAACGGTATATCCGAGAGTTTTTGACCGGTCAATTTTGCTCCGTAAATGCCTTCATCGACAAGAGGAGAATCCTCCGTGCCTTGTAATAAACCGGCGTCGTTCCATTCCGTACGACCATGACGAATTAAATAAATATTCAATGCCATTTGCTTTCCTTAAAATAAAAGATTAATTTGTATGATCTGAATCTTGACAAAAGTATAACAAATAATGGACCTGAAATTTACCCTCTGTTATCAACATCCGGATTTTATGATTATTAATAAACCTGCCGGCATCAGTGTACATAAAGACGATCAAGCGGTCGGTTTTACCGAATTTTTTGCAAAACAGCTTGGCGTTGAACAAGTGTGGTTGGTTCATCGTTTGGATAAGGTAACTTCGGGCTTACTGATTTTGGCATTGAATAAAGAGGCTGCAGCTGAATTTTTTAGGCTTTTTTCACAACACCGAATTCAGAAAACCTATTGGGCGTTAAGTACACAAAAACCGAAGAAAAAGCAGGGTAAAATTATTGGCGATATGCAAAAAAGTCGTAACGGTGCGTGGAAGCTTTGCCATACGAAAGAAAATCCGGCAGTAACCCAATTTATTTCCCATTCCCTTGAACCTCATTTACGCCATTTTATTTTGCAACCTCAAACCGGAAAAACTCACCAACTTAGAGTGGCAATGAAAAGTTTGGGAAGCCCGATTTTAGGAGATACACTTTATGGCGGCGGTGTTGCAGATAGAGTATATCTGCATGCCTACCGATTGGATTTTACTTATCAAGATCAGATTATATCCGTTAATGCATTACCGGAAAGCGGGGAGTATTGGTCAAAAGTGCTTGTTGATTAAATCAACTGATACAACGCAATAATTAACGGCATAGTGAAGGTGGCGAGTAATGTGGTGAATCCATAAATTGCGCTGGCTTTATTTGCATCTTGCCCATAAACCAAAGCCATTTGTGTGACTGTTGCGGCGGCAGGGCTAATGGTTGCCAAAAAACTGATCATCACAATTTTTTCACCGTTTTCCACCCATTGGGAAAAACCGAAAAGTTTTATGACAACCAACAAACAGATAGGGATAAAGATGAGTCGTAAGAAACTGACTAAATAAATACGTTTGGAAGAAATAATCGAGCGGATCGGCACCGCAGCAATCAACATTCCCGCAATAAGCATCGCATTCGGACCAATCATAATGCCGACGGCAGACAACGTGCCGGTAATAATGTCAGGCAGTCTGATTTGAGCGATAAACAGGATTAAACCGATAAAAATGGCGACAATATTGATATTCAGAAAAACTTTTCTGAACGAAAGGCTGCCTTTCCCACAAATAATCATCCGCAAATGAGACCAAAACAGAACATTTTGCACCACAATAAAACAGCTTGCATAAATTAACCACTCATCGCCGAACATGGAGGCGACTAACGGGATAATCAAATTTCCCGAATTAGCATAAATAGAGGCCGCATGCTCTAAATTATCTAATTTTAACAACCGTTTTAATATAGCTCCGATGGCGATCAATAATATATTTAAAAATATAGCAATACCTAAAGACAGTGCCAACCCCTTTAATATTTCAAGGGTATAATCAACTTGGAATGCATTAATTAATACTGCGGGGCTAATAATATATAAACCGATCACCGAAAGAGGATAGCTATCTTCCGATTTCAGAAATTTAAATTTCACTAAGCAATAACCAAGTAAAACAATTAAGGTTAATTGTGTAATTTTATTGGCAAGCAATAATGCGATATCCATATAAATTATTCCAAACGTAAACGGTGAATACCGGAATAAACGGTAGATTTTCCTTTTCGGGCAAATGCTAACAGTGTGAAATGATTTTCTTGTGCGATGTTAACCGCCATTTCTGTCGTTGCGGAAATGGCGCAAAGCATTTCTATTCCGCAGGCTAATGATTTTTGAACCATTTCAAAACTCGCACGACTTGTCACAAAGACAAAACCGACCGGATTGCCTGCTTTAGCATGCCATCCCAATAGCTTATCTAAGGCTACGTGTCTGCCGACATCTTCGCGAATGGCGAGTAAATCGCCTTCCACGGTAAAGAATGCCGCCGCGTGGCTTGCTCCTGTTTGTTGAGCGAGCTGTTGATGCTGTTCCAATTGGTTTAAACAGTCATTTAAAATAAGCGGATTAACGTCTTGCAAGCGGTCACTTTTGCGGAAAATTTTGCAATTTTGTTGTACTTGTTCCAACTGTTCCACCCCACAAATGCCACAACCGGTTCTGCCCGCTAACGTACGGCGTTTTTCTTTTAACAGAGTAAATTGACGGGTCGATATTTCCATTTGCACTTCAATACCGTTACAACTTTCGACAATATCTAATCCGTATAATTGCTGTTTATTTTCCAAAATACCTTCGGCAAGAGAAAAACCTAATGCAAAATCAGCTAAATCTTGAGGAGTACACATCATTACCGTGTGCGAAATACCGTTATAAACGAGAGCAACAGGCACTTCTCTGATTAAATTTTCGTCTGTTTTTTGATTTAATAAAGAACCATTATCAATAACGAGCCGATTTACACTGAAATTTTTGATCGAATTCACATTATTCCTCAAAATATTGTTTATAAAGTGGTTTATTTTGTTAAAAAAATGTATCATTTAACAGACTTTGGTTTGCATTAAATTGTATCTGATTTTTTTGATTTTCTGATTAAAAATAGGGTTATTAAGATATTTCCCGAAAAGAAACAATTTTAGTGTGGCTAATTTTATTTAATCTTTAGTTTAACCGCAAATGCGGTTTTTTAGGAGTGAATTATGCAGGTCAGTAGACGTAAGTTCTTTAAGATCTGTGCAGGCGGTATGGCAGGAACTTCTGCTGCAATGTTGGGCTTTGCCCCGGCAGCAGCACTAGCTGCACCGAGAGAGTTTAAGCTTTTACGAGCAAAAGAGACTCGCCAAACCTGTACTTACTGCGCTGTAGGCTGTGGGATGTTAATGTATAGCCTTGGTGACGGTTCAATGAATAGTAAAGGGAAACTTTTTCATATTGAAGGTGACCCTGACCACCCGGTAAGCCGTGGTGCGTTATGTCCGAAAGGTGCGGGTGCATTAGACTATGTAAATAGCGATCGTCGCGTACACTATCCGGAAGTGCGCGAACCGGGTTCGAAAGAGTGGAAACGTATTTCATGGCATGAAGCAATCGAACGTATTGCCAAGCATATGAAAAAAGACCGTGATGAAAACTTTGTCACGCATAATGAAGCAGGTGTTGAAGTAAACCGTTGGATGACTTCAGGTTTCTTAGCCGGTTCTGCGTGTAGTAATGAAACAGGTCTTATTACTCAAAAATTTATCCGCGCACTCGGTATGATCTATACCGACAACCAAGCAAGTATCTGACACGGACCAACGGTAGCAAGTCTTGCTCCAACATTTGGTCGCGGTGCGATGACAAACCACTGGGTTGACATCAAAAATGCGGACTTAGTCATCGTTATGGGCGGTAACGCAGCAGAGGCACATCCTGTTGGTTTCCGTTGGGCGATTGAGGCTAAAAAACAGACAGGTGCGAAGTTATTAGTGGTTGATCCACGTTTTAACCGTACGGCAGCTGTCGCAGACCATTACATGCCGATTCGTCCTGGTACAGACATTGCGTTCTTATCAGGGGTAATTCGCTATCTCTTAGAAACTAACCAAATTCAACACGAATACGTTAAACACTATACAAACGCAAGTTTCTTAGTGAATGAAAACTTCAAATTTGAAGACGGCTTATTTACAGGCTATAACCCTGAAACACGTCAATATGACCGTTCAACTTGGGGTTACCAATTCGACGAAGCGGGGCAACCAATACGTGATATGACAATGCAAGATCCGCGTTGTGTAATCAATATGCTAAAAGAACACGTGTCTCGCTATACGCCTGAAATGGTTGAACGTATTACGGGTACACCACAAAAAGATTTCCAATTGTTTTGTGAAGAAATCGCAAAAACGGCAGCGCCGGAAAAAGCAGCCACTTTCTTGTATGCGTTGGGTTGGACACAACATACCGTAGGTTCACAAAATATCCGTACTATGGCAATTATTCAGTTACTTTTAGGTAACATTGGAGTTGCAGGTGGCGGTGTGAATGCATTACGCGGTCACTCAAACGTACAAGGTATTACAGATTTAGGTCTTTTCCCGCATATGTTACCGGGCTATATCGGCTTACCGACAGAGGCTGATACGAGTTTAGACGCATATTTAGCGCGTATTACACCGAAAACAATGGTAGCCGGTCAGGTTAACTACTGGCAAAACACTCCGAAATTCGTAGTGAGTATGTTTAAATCGTTCTATGGTGATAATGCGACGGCAGAAAACCAATTTGGTTTTAACTACTTACCGAAGTTACCAAAAGGTGGTATGGACCAACTGCGTTATATCGAAGCGATGTACGAAGGAAAAGTAAACGGTTTCTTCTGTCAAGGTATGAACCCGATTGCCTCTTACCCGGATTCACAAAAGGTGATTAAAGCATTAAGTAAATTGAAATATTTAGTTATTTTCGATCCGCTTATTACTGATACTTCAGAGTTTTGGCAAAATCATGGTGAATTTAATGAGGTAAACCCGGAAGACATTCAAACAGAGGTATTCCGTTTACCGACAACCTGTTTCGCAGAAGAAGACGGTTCGGTAGCAAACTCAGGTCGTTGGTTACAATGGCACTGGAAAGCCTCTGAACCACCGGGTGAAGCGAAACCGGACGTAGATATTCTTTCAGAACTGCGTGCAGAACTCATTCATCTTTATGAAAAAGAAGGCGGTAAAGCACCGACTGACGGCTTATTGGCAATGGCTTGGAATTACTTAAATCCGCTGGAGCCAAAAGCGGATGAAATTGCCAAAGAAACAAACGGTTATGCATTAGAGGACCTAAAAGATGCTGACGGCAATATTGTCGTGAAAAAAGGCGAGCTTCTTTCAAGTTTTGCACAAATGCGTGATGACGGTACGACCTCGGGAGCATGTTGGATCTATACGGGACAATGGACGCCGAAAGGTAATCAAATGGCGAACCGTGATAACTCGGATCCATCAGGTTTGGGGAATACATTAGGTTGGGCATTTGCATGGCCGATGAACCGCCGTATCGTTTATAACAGAGCATCGGCAGATCCATCGGGTAAACCATGGAATCCTAAACGCCAGCTTGTTAAATGGAACGGTAAAAACTGGAATTATGTGGATGTTGCCGACTTTGGTGCAGCTCCGCCGAATAGTCCGGTAATGCCATATATTATGCAACCTGAAGGTGTAAGTTGTTTATTCGTACGTGAACGGATGGTGGATGGTCCATTCCCTGAACACTATGAACCGGCAGAAACACCTATCGGTACTAACCCGTTACATCCAAATGTGATCTCAAGCCCGGTTGCACCGCTTGCACCTTTATTAGGCACATCGGAGGAATTCCCGTATGTGGGGACAACCTATCGTTTAACCGAACATTTCCACTATTGGACGAAAAACTCGCTTATCAACGTTATCGCTCAACCGGAGCAATTTGTTGAAATCAGTGAACAGCTTGCGGCAGAGAAAGGCATTAAACATGGTGATAGCGTAAAAGTAAGTTCTAAGCGAGGCTTTATTAAAGCGATTGCGGTCGTAACCAAACGTATTCGTCCGTTAGTGTCTGACGGTAAGACGATTCATACTGTGGGTATTCCTATCCATTGGGGCTTTGCGGCAACGACTAAAGCGAAAAAAGGTTACTTTGCTAACAACTTAACGGTTCGTACGGGTGATGCGAATACTAAAACGCCAGAATCGAAATGTATGTTAGTCAATATTGAGAAAGTGGGGGCATAATATGGGTTCTGTTCAATCTCAAAACATTATTAAAGCCTCTGCAACCTCGGGTTTAACACCGGCACCACACGCTCGTGATTTCCAAGTTGAAGTGGCGAAATTAATCGACGTAACAACGTGTATCGGTTGTAAAGCGTGTCAGGTAGGATGTTCCGAATGGAATGATATCCGTACGGAACCTGAAGTTTGTACCGGTGTTTATGACAACCCGATTGACTTAACTGCAAAAGCTTGGACGGTAATGAAATTCAACGAAGTTGAAGAAAATGAACGTTTAGAGTGGTTAATTCGTAAAGACGGTTGTATGCACTGTGCAGAGCCGGGCTGTTTAAAATCGTGTCCGTCTCCGGGGGCGATTATTCAGTATGCAAACGGTATCGTTGACTTCCAATCGGATAAATGCATCGGTTGTGGATACTGTATCGCAGGTTGTCCGTTTAACATTCCTCGGATGAACCCGGAAGATAACCGCGTATATAAATGCACTCTATGTGTTGACCGTGTCACGGTAGGTCAAGAACCTGCTTGTGTGAAAACCTGTCCGACAGGTGCAATCCGTTTTGGTAGCAAAGAAGAGATGAAACAGTATGCGGAAACCCGTATCACTGACTTAAAATCTCGTGGCTACAACAATGCGGGTTTATATGATCCTGAAGGTGTTGGCGGTACGCATGTAATGTACGTATTACATCATGCGGATAAACCGGAACTATACTCCGGGTTACCGAAAGATCCGAAGATTGACCCAACAATCACGCTTTGGAAAGACGTGTTGAAACCGGTTGCAGCCATAGCAATGGGCGGTTTAGCGGTAGCTGCTGCAGCTCACTATATTGCAGTGGGTCCAAACGCTGAAGAAGACGTTGAAGATCACCACGACGACAAACATAATGGAGGCAAACATGAGTAAAATTGAGATCAGTAACGATCAAAAAATTATTCGCCATAAGCTTCCGGCACGTTTAAGCCACTGGACTTTAGTATTATGTTTTATTATGACCGGAGCGACAGGTTTAGCATTTTTCTTCCCTGATTTTGCGTGGATTGCAGAAATTCTTGGTACACCACAATTGGCCAGATTTGTGCACCCTATTACAGGTCTTGTCATGTTTATTGCGTTTTTAAATATGGTTCGTATTTATTGGCGTCATAACTTCCCGGAAAAAAGCGACATTCCTTGGGCGTTAAATATTGTGGAAGTATTAAAAGGTAATGAGCATGCCGTTGCGGACAACGGCAAATACAACCTTGGTCAGAAAATGTTATTCTGGACATTATGTATTGCAATGTTCACCCTTTTGATCACGGGTATCATTATGTGGAGACAATACTTCTCTCATAATTTCTCAATCCCGGTGTTACGTATTGCGATCTTACTCCACTCAACCATGGCATTCTTACTCTTTACGGGTATTATTGTGCATATATATATGGCATTCTGGGTGAAAGGTTCAATCCGTGGTATGTTACACGGTTGGGTAACGGTTCGCTGGGCGAAGAAACACCACCCGCGTTGGTACCGTGAAGAAGTTTTACCGCAGCTTGAAAAAGAGCTCGCAGAAAAACAGGAATCGAAATAAGATTAAATGCGGGGCGAAATATTTCGCCCCCATTTTTATCCGTTGAAGTGATTTTGTCCTTTTATTTATGCAAAGGTTTTGTTCAAATAAAAGTATAAAGCTGTCTATTTAAAAGAGAAGATAAACGCGGTTTTGCAAATTTTTGGCAGAAACAGACCGCTTGTTTGCTTTCTCAACATTATTGTTTTAGGAAATCGTATGAGTATTAAAATTTTAGCCCAAGAAGAAATTCAAGCTGCAGCCAGCTCATTTCATAACCCTCCGCTACTGTTTGCCAATCCGAAAAATCTTTATATGCGCCGGGCAAAGCGTTTACGTGAATTAGCCGAAAACAATCCGTTCGGTGATTATTTAGCGTTTGTAGCAAGTATTGTTGACGTTCAGGCGGATTTATTAGCCAGTAAACCGATTGCCGATGTATCGGAACAATTGAAGGTTTATCTTGAATCCACTCAAGGTATCAAACCGCTTAATATTAAAACGTTTAAACGTTCAAGCGAATGGCGTGAGCTTCTCTTGGCATTTATCGAAAAATTCAAACCTTTTGCGAAAGAAAGCATTCAACCAACCTTAGAGTGGTTGGAAAAAGCTTCTGGCCCACAATTAGAAGAACTAGCCGATAACTTGCTTGATGAGCGTTATGAAGAGGTCGGTGCGGATAAAGCGGTATTCCTTTGGGCGGTCTTATCACTTTATTGGGTACAACTTACCCAACAACTTCCACGTCATACCAAAACCGAATTGGGGGAAGAACGTTACACTTGTCCGGTTTGTAACGCAGCGCCCGTAGCCAGTGTGATTCACTTTGGCGAAGTGCAAGGGTTACGTTATTTACACTGTTCGATGTGCGAAAGCGAATGGCATATGGTTCGAACCAAATGCACTAACTGTGAACAAACCGGTAAATTGGATTATTGGTCGTTAGATACGACAGAGGCTGCGGTTCGGGCAGAAAGCTGTGGCGATTGTGAAAGCTACCTGAAAATTTTACATCAGGATAAAGATCCGCACGTAGAACCGATTGCGGATGATTTAGGGACTTTATTTCTCGATGCAGAAATGGAACAAAAAGGCTTCGCCAGAAGTGCAATTAATCCGTTTTTATTTCAAGTAGAATGACAACGTAACTCGTTGATTTAAAATGAAAAACATCCTTTTTATTTTGTGATGAAAGACAAAAGACGGTGAAACAAGGCATGAAATTTGCAAAATTTTAGGCAAAAACTACCGCTTGTTTCACCTCCTTTCTTTTCTACACTTTCCCCCTATTTTCTGCTATAATCCCGCCCAATTTTTCGGTAATTTTACCGCCCAAATTTTTAAAATAGGAATAACAATGTCTGAACAAAATCAATCAAATAGCTATGATTCTTCCAGTATTAAAGTTTTACGGGGATTAGATGCGGTGCGTAAACGTCCGGGAATGTATATCGGTGATACGGACGATGGCACAGGCTTACACCACATGGTATTTGAGGTGGTAGATAATGCGATTGACGAAGCCTTGGCAGGATATTGTAACGACATCGTGGTGACCATTCATTCTGATAACTCCGTTTCCGTACAAGATGACGGGCGTGGTATTCCGGTCGGCATCCATGAAGAAGAGGGGGTGTCGGCGGCAGAAGTGATTATGACCGTGTTGCACGCAGGCGGTAAATTTGATGATAACTCATATAAAGTATCGGGCGGATTGCACGGAGTAGGCGTATCGGTAGTAAACGCACTTTCTTCAAAATTACAGTTAACAATTCGTCGTGAGGGCTGTGTTCACGAACAATTTTATAGTTTAGGCGAGCCGGATGCACCTTTAGCGGTGATTGGCGAAACGGACAAAACCGGTACCACCGTACGTTTTTGGCCAAGCTTAGATATCTTTAAAAACAAAACCGATTTTGAATATAAAATTCTGTCCAAACGCTTACGCGAACTCTCATTCTTAAACTCAGGCGTGTCGATCAAGTTAATTGATGAACGAGACAATAGCGAAGAACATTTTAAATATGAAGGTGGTATCAAAGCCTATGTTGAATATCTTAACGAAGGAAAAACCACGATTCATCAGACACCTTTTTACCTTTCAACGGAAAAAGACGGTATCGGCGTTGAAGTGTCGTTGCAATGGAACGACAGCTACAACGAAAATGTTTACTGCTTTACCAATAATATTCCGCAACGAGACGGCGGTACGCATTTAGCCGGCTTCCGCGGAGCTTTAACCCGTGCTTTAAAAAGCTATATGGATTCCAGCAATAAGATCAAAAAAGCTGATGCCAATATTGACGCTTCGGGCGATGATGCCCGTGAAGGCTTGGTAGCGGTGATCTCGGTGAAAGTGCCGGATCCGAAATTCTCTTCACAAACTAAAGATAAATTAGTTTCTTCCGAGGTTCGCCCGGCAGTGGAAAGTTCAATGAATGAAGCGTTACAGGAATACTTATTGGAAAATCCTAACGATGCACAAAATATTGTGACCAAAATCATTGATGCGGCACGAGCCCGTGAAGCTGCTCGTAAAGCGCGTGAAATGACTCGTCGTAAAGGTGCGTTGGATTTAGGCGGTTTACCGGGCAAACTGGCAGACTGTCAAGAAAAAGATCCTGCGCTATCCGAGCTTTACTTGGTGGAGGGGGATTCTGCAGGCGGCTCTGCAAAACAAGGGCGTGACCGTAAAAATCAAGCAATTTTACCGTTGAAAGGGAAGATCTTAAACGTGGAAAAAGCGCGTTTTGACAAAATGCTTTCTTCACAAGAAGTGGCGACTTTAATTACGGCGCTTGGTGCAGGGATCGGGCGTGATGAATACAATATCGAAAAACTGCGCTACCACAAAATCATTATTATGACCGATGCGGACGTTGACGGTGCGCACATTCGAACCTTATTATTAACTTTCTTTTACCGTCAAATGCCGGAATTGATCGAACGAGGTTACGTCTATATTGCTCAACCACCGCTATACAAAGTGAAAAAAGGCAAACAAGAGAAATATATTCAAGATAACGACGAGATGATGCAATATGAATTAGCCCTTGCGTTAGACGGTGCGGCATTGTATGTCAGTGAAAATGCACCGGCGCTAAGCGGTGTTGCATTAGAAAATCTGATTGTAGAGTATAACGGCATACAAAAATTAGTCGAACGTTTGGCGCGTCGTTACCCAACGGCATTAACCAACGAATTAATTTATCAACCGGCACTCTCTGCAGAATTTGTAAAAGATGAAGCCGAAGTGACCGCTTGGAACGAAAAATTCGTCGCAGTATTAAATGAAAAAGAGGTGAGCGGTAGCAGCTATCAAGGAAAAGTTTTCTATAATGCAGAGCGCCATACTTATGAACCTGAAATTATCATCAAAACTCACGGTATCGACAGCACTTACCGCTTAGATTTTAACTTTATTACTAGTAGCGAATATGGGCGAATGACTAAACTGGGCAGCCAGCTACAGGGTCTACTAGAGCCAACGGCTTACGTTGCCCGAGGAGAGCGTCAACAGCCGATTACCACGTTTGCCGAAGCGATTGAATGGTTAGTGAAAGAATCTCGTAAGGGCTTAACGATTCAGCGATATAAAGGATTAGGTGAAATGAATCCGGAACAATTATGGGAAACGACCATGGATCCGGTGTCGCGCAAAATGCTGCAAGTGACCATCACCGATGCTATCGCTTCCGACAAGCTATTCACCACATTAATGGGAGATGAGGTTGAGCCGCGTCGGGACTTTATCGAAAATAATGCACTATATGCGAATTTGGATATTTAACCTATCCGAACCAAAACCCCGAGGCATCGGGGTTTTGAACTATTGGTCTAAATTTTGCAAAAAACTCTCTGTATCTCACCGCTTGTTTCCTACCAA
>NZ_JBGXYA010000063.1:0-53798 GCF_041814905.1 Glaesserella sp.
CAAACTTAATGCCGGAATTTGTAAGAAAATATTGGCAATTACACCGACAAGTAAGACGACGAATAAGGCAATCATCATACCGGATAAGAAGGACATGTCTTTCTTCGTTGTCAACACATAAGCGGAACACGCAAAGAATACAGCCGCCGTTGCCCCGAACGCTAATGCGACAACATCTCCCAAACCTGCACCGATATAGGCATTTAAAATCGGTCCTAAGCTATAACCTAAGAAACCGGTTAAAGCGAATACGCTTGCAATACCCGCCGCACTATTAGCCGTTGCATTAGTTAAGAAAAGTAATCCGTAGAAACCGATTAACATTCCCCACCAAGGCAAAGCAGGTAAATTTAATGTCATTGCCGCTAGCGCAACTACCGAAGAAAATGCTAACGTAAGCGCTAAAAGGAAATAGGTATTACGTAACACTTTATGTGTGCTGATTAACGATTCACCACGACGGACGTCTGTGACTAAACGATCTTGCATAGATTCTCCTGTTAAATAAACGTTGTTTTAGTGTAAAAAACGGTGAATAAATTACCATAACCGCCTTTAAAGTCAATGGATAAAATCAGGGCGCCTCACTTGCGCCCTTTCGTATCACAAATTATTGAACAGCCACGATTCTCTCATTTTGATAATCCACCACCACATCCTTATTCGGTAATAAGTTACCGGACAAGATTTGTTGGGCAAGGGTATTTTCAATCTCTTGTTGAATCGCACGTTTAAGCGGTCTTGCGCCGAATAACGGGTCGAAACCGGCAGCACCGATATGATCAACGGCAGCATCGGTTACTGTTACGTGGTATCCACGTTCCGCCATACGTTTGATTAAGCGTTGTAACTGAATACGTGCAATAGCACGAATATTCTCTTTATCAAGCGGATGGAATACCACGGTTTCATCGATACGGTTGATAAATTCCGGGCGGAAATGTTTACTAACGACCGACATGACAACTTCTTTCATTTCATTGTAGTTCATATCTTCCGCATTTTCTTGGATTAAATGCGAACCCAAATTCGAAGTCATAATCACCACGGTGTTACGGAAATCCACGGTTCGACCTTGACCATCAGTCAAACGACCGTCATCAAGCACTTGCAACAAGATATTAAACACATCCGGGTGAGCTTTCTCCACTTCATCTAACAAAATGACGGAATACGGACGACGACGAACGGCTTCGGTTAAATACCCGCCCTCTTCATAACCGACATAGCCCGGAGGTGCACCGACTAAGCGGGAAACACTGTGTTTTTCCATAAATTCCGACATATCAATACGCACCATTGCGTCTTCGCTGTCGAACAGGAAGTTTGCCAAGGTTTTACACAACTCCGTTTTACCTACCCCGGTCGGACCTAAGAATAGGAATGAACCAATCGGACGATTCGGATCGGATAACCCTGCACGGCTACGACGAATCGCATTCGCTACCGCATCAACGGCTTCACCTTGACCAACCACACGTTTATGCAATTCATCTTCCATTTTGAGCAATTTTTCTTTCTCGCCTTCCATCATTTTCGCAACCGGAATACCCGTTGCACGTGAAAGCACTTCGGCAATTTCTTCGTCGGTTACGCGAGTACGCAATAATTGCATACCGTTATCTTCCGATTCATGTTTCTCCGCTTCTGCAAGCTGTTTTTCCAAACTTGGAATCACGCCATATTGCAACTCAGCCATTTTTTCGAAGTTGGCTTCACGGCGAGCCTGTTCCATACGGATACGGGCGTTTTCTAACTCTTCTTTAATATGCTGAGTACCGAGCAAGGCGGATTTTTCTGCTTTCCATACTTCTTCAAGCTCTGCATATTCGCGTTCGCGAGCGGTCAGATCGTCATTTAATTTTGCAAGTCGCTGACGGCTTGCTTCATCATCTTCTTTTTGTAAAGCCTGCTGTTCCAACTTCAATTGAATGATACGACGTTCTAAACGATCTAACGGCTCCGGTTTGGAATCAATCTCCATACGTAAGCTGGAAGCCGCTTCGTCGATTAAATCAATGGCTTTATCCGGTAATTGGCGATCGCTGATATAACGATGTGAAAGTGTCGCAGCCGCAACAATCGCCGGGTCGGTAATTTGTACATGGTGATGAATTTCATAACGCTCTTTCAAACCGCGTAAAATCGCAATCGTATCTTCAACACTCGGCTCGTCCACCAATACTTTTTGGAAACGGCGTTCTAATGCCGCATCTTTTTCGATATATTGACGATATTCATCCAATGTCGTTGCCCCGACACAGTGCAATTCACCACGCGCAAGAGACGGTTTTAACAAGTTACCCGCATCCATTGCACCGTCCGTTTTACCTGCACCGACCATCGTGTGAATTTCATCGATGAATAAAATGACCTGCCCCTCTTCTTTGGCTAGTTCATTAAGAACCGCTTTGAGGCGTTCTTCAAACTCACCGCGATATTTAGCACCGGCAATCAATGCCCCCATATCGAGGGAAAGCACTCGTTTATTTTTGATACCTTCCGGCACTTCTCCGTTCACAATTCGTTGTGCCAAGCCTTCCACAATCGCCGTTTTACCAACACCCGGCTCACCGATTAACACCGGATTATTTTTAGTACGACGTTGTAATACTTGTACCGCACGACGGATTTCTTCATCACGCCCGATTACTGGGTCAAGTTTACCTGCACGGGCCCGTTCAGTTAAATCGACGGTATATTTCTGTAATGCTTGGCGGGTTTCTTCCGCATTTTGGCTGTTCACGTTATCGCCTCCACGAATTTTTTGAATGGCTGCGGCCACTTTCTCTTTGGTCAGCCCTAAATTTTTCAATAATTTGCCTAATTCATTATCTTCTAACGCTGCCAGCACAAAGAGTTCTGACGAAATAAAACTGTCGCCAAACTGCTGGGCGAATTTGTCACATTGATTCAACAAGCGAATCAATTGCTGTGACGGCTGTGTATTGCCACCGCTGACTTGCGGCAGGCGGTTAATCATCGTCTCTAATTCGCTGTTTAAACGTGCCGGAGCGACATTTAACGCAGTAAATAATGGCGCGACTGAACCGTCATTTTGCTTGAGTAAGGCAAGTAATAAATGTGCCGGTTCAATGTACGGATTATCCTTACCTACGGCTAACGACTGCGCATCTGCAATGGCGGATTGAAATTTGCTAGTAAATTTATCGATATTCATAATTCCCTCAAAATTCTGTTTATAATCATTTCACGTTTCATCTTTTACTGCCAAAACTGACAAACGATAAAACATCGACGGAACTATAAATTGGGATTGTCAAGAGGATTTCAAGAGAAAATGTGAACAACTTCACAATTTTTCTGAAATGAGAGAGATTTATTATCTTTTATTCGTCATACTGCATAGGCAAAATTGAAATCTCATTTTGCATTATTCATTGTAATACATTGATTTAATTCTACTTTTATGTGACTTTACTCGAGGAACCCACTATGAAAAAACGACTTGCCATCGCGCTTAGCCTGATTTCAGCCTCCGTCTTTGCCGCTGAACTCGCACCGGACGATCGTAAAAAGATCGAAGCAAAATTAAGTTCTCTGACCCAAGCATTCCAACAAAACAACATTGCTCAAAGCGTTGAGGTGATGCCGCCGGCTTTACTTAATTACATGGCAAAACAAGCCAAGGTGGATTCTGCAGAGTTCAAAAAAGCATTAGTCGATATTTCAAATTCGATTACCGAACAAGTCAAACTTGAAGATTACCGCTATAATATTGCCAATACATATGCTGAAAAATCGACAAACGGGCGCGATTATGCCTTTATTCCGACCGTAACCAAAATGAATATGAACGGGCAAATAATCACTGTCGACGGTTATTTATTGGGTATAGAAGAGAAGGGACAATGGCATTTTATCAACTGGGACAAAGAGTATATTCCGATTATTAAAGCGGTTTACCCCGATTTGGAAGGAATTAAAGCGCCTCAATAGTGTTAAATTTGAATAAAACAAGCGGTCCGTTTCAGTTAAAAATTTGCAAATTTTTGGCAGAAACGGACCGCTTGTGCTTGTATTCGTTACTTTTCGCGCGTACGGTTCCATAAATCGGCGTATTTGACAAAGGTCGAATGCGCCGAGAGTATCGCCAGTAAGAAGCCTTGTTTTCCGTCTAAAAAACCAGCCTTTAATAGATACATTTTCACAAAGCAACCGACGGCATGGGTGACACCTTGAAGCAGCGAGCCTTTTTTACCTGCGCCGGCTTTCTGTATTGCCCAAGCTTTAGCGTAGCCCGCCGATTTCACCAAATAGTGGTGGATGTCTTTATACGTAAAATGCAACAGGTCGCCTTTCAGTTTTTTCACTTGTGCGTTTTTCGGGTAATGTACTTTTTCGTGAACCAATTCATCGCCGTAAGCCGCAAAATCCGTACGATATAAACGTACAACGTAATCCGGATACCAACCTGAATGGCGGATTTTCCGCCCAAACACTTCACTTAAACGTCCGAGTTGGTAAACGGTATTTTTTTCGTCGTTTCTGACCGCTTGTTGAATGGATTGCGCCAGTTCCGGCGTGACACGTTCATCCGCATCCAACCAAAGCACATAATCGCCGGTAACGTATTGTTGGGCGATTTGACGTTGTTTGCCGAACCCTTGCCAATCGGAGTGTTCAAAAAACTTGGCTTGATAATTGAGCGCGATGGCTTTGGTGTTATCCGTGCTTCCGCTGTCTAAAATGACAATTTCGTCCACCCAATCTTTGACGGTTTCTAAGCATTGTGCGAGATCTTGCGCTTCGTTTTTTACAATCATTGCAACACTGAGTGTCGGCATAGTCGATCCTTTTTTATGTATAAAATAGTGATGAACATAATAACACAATCAAATCTGACTTTAAAAACAGGCATATTTATGTTATTTTCTGCAAAATTTTTATGACTTATTTTAAACAAAAGGCAATATTCAATGTCAGTTAAACTAACTACAAAACAGAAGCAATATCTTAAAGGATTGGCACACCACTTAAATCCGGTTGTGATGCTCGGCGGCAACGGATTAACGGAAGGGGTTCTTGCAGAAATAGAGAATGCCTTGAATCACCATGAATTGATTAAGGTTAAAATTGCCGGTGCGGATCGTGAAACGAAACAGCTTATCATTGACGCGATTGTGCGTGAAACGAAAGCGGCGGAAGTGCAAACGATCGGGCATATTTTGGTGCTTTACCGCCAAAGCGAAGAGAAAAAAATTACGTTGCCAAGGGCAACCAAAGCCGTTTAATCGGTAAATATTTAATGAATAACGACCGCTTGTTGTAAGCGGTTTTTTTGTCAAGGAATATCTTGTGTTAAAAAAACTTTCTGCTTTTACGTTTTTAATGTTATTGGTACCGTTAATTACTTGGGCTATCGGCTGGCAATGGTCGTTAGGTATCGAATATCATTCGTTCGATCTAGATTATTGGTTGTTTATCTTAACGGAAACGGGATCAACGCCTTATGCATTGATCACTTGCGTACTGTTTATGTTATGGCTGATATGGCTGGCGCGCAAACGCTATTCGTGGGTGTTGATCGGTTTTATTTGTGCGACGTCCGTGATTGGGACGCAAGCGATTAAAGAAGGCGCTAAATCGATATTTAAAGAGCCTCGTCCGTTTGTCACGGAAATGTTCCAAACTCAGACGGCGCATTTTTATGCCTTGCCGAAAATCGATCAAGAGAAAGAAGTTCTGAAATTTGCCAAAACGGATGATAATTTTGCGGTTATGCATCAAGCGGATGAGCTGGGCTATTCTTTCCCGTCCGGTCACACGATTTTTGCGGTGTCGTGGATGTTGGTTTTTGCCGGTTTATTATTCGGTTTGGGCGGACAAGCGGTCGTTTTAGCACAAATTTTTGCAATTTGTTGGGCGGGCTTGATGTTGATCAGCCGTTTGCGCTTAGGAATGCATTATCCTATTGACTTGTTTGTGAGTACGCTAATTGCTTGGGCTTTTCATATTCTGTTATTTACTTGGATTGTGCCTTACTTACAAACGTGGAATCTATTTAAAAAGAGAGGTTAATTATGGCATATTACTATGGGTTAGATATCGGCGGAACCAAAATTGAACTCGCCGTGTTCAATGAAAAATTAGAAAAACTATATAGCGAACGTGTCCCTACTCCGCAAACCAGCTATGAAGATTGGCTGTACACCATTGAAACGTTAGTACGCAATGCGGATCAAAAATTCGGCGAAAAAGGTTACGTCGGTTTAGGTTTACCGGGCTTTGTTAATCGTGAAAGCGGTATTGCGGAAGTGACGAATATTCGTGTTGCGGACGGTAAAACGATCATTAAAGATCTGAGTGAACGTTTAGCGCGTGAAGTTAAAGCTGAAAATGATGCTAACTGTTTTGCATTATCAGAAGCGTGGGACGAAAATAATCAACAATATTCTACCGTGCTCGGGCTGATTATCGGTACCGGTTTTGGCGGCGGTTTGGTCTTTGACGGGAAAATCCATTCCGGTCGTATCGGTATGGCAGGCGAAGTCGGACATATTCAGCTGAATTATCATGCTCTTAAACTGCTCGGCTGGGATAAAGCCCCGATTTATGAATGTGGTTGCGGTAATCGCGCCTGTTTGGATACCTATCTTTCCGGCCGTGGATTTGAATTACTCTATCGTGATTTAATCGGTGAAGCAATTGATGCCAAAACGATCATTACCCGCTTCCACCAAAATGATACAAAAACCGTGGAGTTTGTTGAGAAATTTATTGAATTAATGGCAATCAGTATCGGTAATTTAATTACTGTATTAGATCCGGATATGATCGTATTCGGTGGCGGATTATCCAACTTTGACCATCTCTATGAAGCATTACCGAAAGCATTGCCTGCACATTTAATGCGTAGTGCGAAAGTACCTGTATTTAAGAAAGCGATTCACGGAGATTCAGGCGGTACACGCGGTGCTGCGGCATTATTTTTAAAGTAATTCAATCAAGGGCAATAAGTGATTATTGCCCATTTTTGTTTGTGAGGTTGTAATGGCAATGATCACCCCGATTCCGGCATTATCGGATAATTATATTTGGATTTTACAAAAAGGCACTCAAGCCGTCATTGTTGATCCGGCGGAAGCTAAGTCCGTTATGGCATTTTTTGCAAAAAATACGCTCAAACCGACCGCTATTCTGCTTACTCATAATCACAAAGATCACACTGACGGCGTTGCAGAGATTGTCTCACATTATCCCAATATCATGGTTTACGGCCCCAGTGAAGTCAGCCAATTTACTGATAAGATTGTGCAAGACGGTGATATTTTCACGTTGCTTGATCTACCTATTCTTGTCATCAAAAGTGCCGGACATACCGCCGAACATATCAGTTATTTGGTCGATAATCGTGATTTATTTTGTGGTGATGCCTTATTTTCAGGCGGTTGCGGACGAGTATTTACCGGTGATTATCAAGCTCAGTTTGAGGCGTTACAGCGTTTTAAACAACTTAATGATACGGTCAATGTTTATCCTGCTCACGAATATACGCTCAGTAATCTGAAATTCGCTCAAACGGTCATGCCTGCCAGTTGTGAATTAATTGAATATCAAGAACGGGCAGATATCTTACGCACTCAAAACCGACCGACTTTACCCACCACCATCGGGATAGAGAAAAAAATTAATCCGTTTATGCGCGCTGAAAATTTGGCAACATTTATTGAATTAAGGAAGAAAAAAGATAATTTTTAACGATTTAGGCAGATTCCCCAAAATAATCCGTTGTGATATTATCCATCCTTTATATATTGCCGTTAAATCGATGAATTAAGAGAGTTTTCCGTGAATTTTGATCCTCAAAATATGCCACAGCACGTCGCAATCATTATGGATGGCAACGGACGTTGGGCGAAGCAGCAAGGTAAATTACGTATTTTTGGTCATCAAAATGGCGTAAAAGCGGTCAGATCTGCGGTAAATTTTGCTGCCACACATCAAATTAAAGTGTTAACACTTTATGCTTTTAGTAGCGAAAACTGGAATCGTCCTGACGCAGAAGTATCGGCATTAATGACGTTGTTTATGAAAGCGTTAGATTCCGAAGTGAAAAAACTGCATAAAAACAACATCCGCTTAAAAATTATTGGCGATAAATCCCGTTTTAGTCCTGCATTACAAAAACGTATTCAACAATCCGAGGATTTGACTGCAAACAATACGGGACTCATTTTGAATATTGCCGCAAATTATGGCGGTTATTGGGATATTGTGAACGCTGCTCAACAGTTAGCAAGCCAAGTTAAACAAGGCGAGATCGATGTTGCCGATATCACGACAGAACGCTTTCAACAAACATTGTCGACAGGATCTCAGCCACAGGTAGATCTTCTCATTCGCACAAGCGGTGAACAACGCATCAGTAATTTCTTGCTTTGGCAAATTGCATATGCCGAGCTCTTTTTTAGCCCGGTATTGTGGCCTGATTTTAATGAAGACAATTTTGCTCAGGCAATCCATGCTTATCAACAAAGAGATCGCCGTTTTGGTGGTTGTTAAAAATATTATAAAGGGAATCTTTCAATGCTTAAGGAACGTGTTTTATCAGCAATCGTATTGATTGCTCTTGCTCTCGTTGCACTATTTTGGCTTTCGCCTCTACCTTTTACAATTGTCCTTTCCGCCATCATTGTGCTGGCAATGTGGGAATGGGCCCAATTCGCGGGTTTTAAACGTCCGATTGCACGAGCTATCGTTGCCTTTGTTGCTACCTGTTTATTATTTTTTCCGATTGTGGCGGGGACTTCTTACATTCAAGCCGCTCGGTTCTTAACAAACGAAACGACTCCATTCCTGTTTGTCGGATGTATATGGTGGATTGTTGCATTCTATTTAGTGATTACTTACCCGAATTCGGCAAATATTTGGGCTAAATCGGTTAGTGCCAAATTTATCTTTGGCTTTTGTACCCTTGTTCCATTCTTGTTGGGTACCCTAGCTTTACGCTTCTATCAATATAATATTGATCAACATCAGGGAACCTATTTATTACTTTATGTCTTTTTATTAGTGTGGGGTGCCGATTCCGGTGCATATTTTGTCGGTCGCACCTTTGGTAAACACAAACTAGCTCCGAAAGTTTCTCCGGGTAAATCTTGGGAAGGTGCAATCGGCGGTGTATTAACATCCGGCATTATCGCATTTATATTCTTACAAATCGCTCCGATTAATGTCTTTGGTAAAGAGCTCGCTACCGTACCATTCATTATTTTATCGATTATCACGGTGGCCATTTCAATCTTAGGTGATTTAAGCGAAAGTATGTTCAAACGCCAAGCCGGCATTAAAGACAGCAGTAACTTAATTCCCGGACACGGTGGTATTCTTGATCGGATAGATAGCTTAACCGCAGCCGTCCCCGTGTTCGCAACCGGTTTCTTCTTTATTTTATAAGGTGAAGATGTGACTTCGGTATTAGCTTTTTTTATTTTAATTTGCGTACTGGTCTTTGTACACGAATACGGGCATTTTTGGGCAGCTAGAAAATGTGGCGTGAAAGTATTACGTTTTTCTATCGGTTTCGGCAAAATTTTATGTCGTAGAAAAGATAAACACGGTACGGAATTTGTTTTTTCGTTAATTCCGTTAGGTGGCTACGTTCACATGTACGGTGGCGAAGATGAACCGGGTTTAACACCGGATCAATCGCTAAAAAATAAGAGTGTATTACAACGCGCATTTATTGTGATTGCCGGTCCAATGGCGAACTTTATTTTTGCAATCTTCGCCTACTGGGTAATTTTCAGTGTCGGTATTCCGACTGTTAAGCCGGTTATTGGTAACGTATTACCCGACAGTATTGCGGCACAAGCAAACCTTGTTCCTGAGTTACAAATTAAACGGATTGACGGTAGAAACGTTCAGGATTGGGAAGAAACAACACTGGCATTAATCGGTAAAGTCGGCTCTAAAAGTGTCGAACTCGAGGGAAATCTGATTGATGAGGATACACCTAGAAAATTCACATTAGACCTGACAACATGGAATGTTGAAGGAAATAAAGAAAGTCCGTTAATTTCATTAGGTATCCGCCCAAAAAGCGGCAAGGTTGAACCAATTATTAGCGGCATAGTCGAAAATTCCGCATCAGCGAAAGCAGGAATCCGGGTTGGCGATAAAATTGTTTCCGTTAATCATCAATCTTTTGATTGGTCAGAGTTAATCAAGCAAGTTCAAACTGGTAAAACATTACATTTAACCGTCGAACGTGCGGGAAAACAGATAGCATTTGAACTCACACCGGAAATATCAGAAAAAGAAAAACGCTATTTAATCGGTATTACTCCGACATTTGAACCTTTAGCGGATAAGTATCGAACAGAGCTAAAGTATGATATTCTTACTGCCTTTGAGAAAAGTTTGTATAAAGTCATCTCTTTGGTCAAAGTGATTTTACAGTTTATCGCTAATTTAATTACCGGTGAACTTTCCATCACCAATATGGGCGGTCCGATTACCATGGCAAAAGGCGCAGGAATCACCGCAGAAATCGGTTTTGTTTATTATCTTGGGTTTATGGCTCTCATCAGTGTAAATTTAGGTGTAATGAACTTATTCCCGATATTACCATTAGATGGCGGGCAATTATTATTGTTAGGCGGTGAGGCAGTTCGTAGAAAACCACTGCCGGAATCGGTACATTTACGTTTTCAACAAATCGGCATTGCTTTTGTTCTTGCCCTCATGTTATTTACGTTATTCAATGATTTAATACATTTCTAACCCTTACAAGCGGTTAGTTTATGCAATAATTTTACAAAAATAGGATCATTTCGATGAAAAAACTATTACTCTCTACACTTTTAGTCGCAAACGGGATTGCTGTAGCAGCCCCTTTTGTTGTTAAAGAGATTCGCGTTGATGGTGTTCAACCGGCAACGGAGGCGGCAATCATATCAGCTTTGCCGGTTAAAGTCGGTCAAACCGCAACAGATAATGACGTAGCAAACGTAGTTAGACAGTTATTTACCCAAAATCGTTTTGCAGACGTTCGCGCAAGTCGTGAAGGAAATACCCTTGTGATCAAAATCGCCGAATATCCGATCATCAATAGTGTTGATATCGAAGGCAACTCTGCAATTCCGAAAGATCCGTTAGAACAAAATTTAAAAGCAAATTTAATCACCAAAGGCGAAATGTTTGACGCAGCTAAACTCGAATCATTCAAATCGGGATTGGTCCAACATTACCATTCCATTGGTCGTTACAATGCGACTGTCGATACCGTGATTACTCAAGCCGAATCCGGCGGTGTGAACATAAAATTAGATATTAAAGAAGGCGATGTTTCTTATGTTAAAACAATTAACTTTGAAGGAAATAACGCATTCAGCGCCGAAGAATTAACTAAAAGGCTTGATATCCAACCGGATGTGTCTTGGTGGAATATTTTTGAAAGCAGCAAGTTTGAACAACAAGCGTATAACCAAGATTTAGAGAATTTACGCGATTTCTATATGAATCAAGGCTATGCAAAATTTAATATTCAAGATACCAATATCCAGTTCAGCGACGACAAAAAAGATGTCGCGCTAACTTATAAGCTCCATGAAGGCGAACAGTACAATATCAGTGAAATCCGAATTATCGGTGATACGGCAAAATTAGATAAAGAATTAAATGAATTACTCCGTGATTTCCATCCCGGACAGCAATTCCGTAAAAGCGAGTTGAAGAAAATCGAAGACGGAATTAAACAAATTTTAGGTAATAACGGTTTTGCTTCAGCAAAAGTAGACCTCTATCCGACATTTGATGATGCAAATAAAACCGTACGTATCAGCTTTGTCGTTGATAGCGGTAGCCGTGTTTATGTCCGCAAAATTCGTTTTGAAGGTAATGACATTACTGCAGATTCAACGCTTCGTCGTGAAATGCGCCAACAGGAAGCTACTTGGTTATCCACTAACTTAGCTGAACTGGGTAAAGCCCGCTTAGAGCGTACCGGTTTCTATGAAACGGTTGAATTGAGTTATCCGAATGTGCCGAATACAACGGATCAAGTTGATTTAGTTTATAAAATTAAAGAACGCAATACCGGTAGTATCTCATTCGGTATCGGTTACGGTACGGAAAGCGGCTTAAGCTATCAAGCAGGTATCAAGCAAGATAATTTCTTAGGAATGGGATCAACAATTAGTTTGAATGGTACACGTAATGACTACGGAACAAACATCAATTTAGGTTATACCGAACCGTACTTTACTAAAGATGGTGTCAGCCTTGGCGGTAATGTCTTCTATGAAGATTATGATAACTCCAAAAACGATATTTCTGCGGCTTATAAACGTCAAACTTATGGTATAAATGGAACATTGGGCTTCCCGGTAAATGAAAACAACTCATACTACTTAGGTTTAGGTTATACCCACGATACGATTAAAAATGCACGCCGTGAATATACTCGTGAACTCTATGTTAAATCAATGAATTATGAAATTGATTCGTCATCTGATTATTACAACAGAATTAAAGCCGATGATTTCGATTTCTCTTTCGGATGGAACTATAACAGCTTAAACCGCGGTTTTTTACCGACACAAGGGACTATCGCAAATATTGGTGGACGTATTACTATTCCGGGTTCGGATAATAGATATTACAAAGTTAATGCTGATGTAAGAAATTATTATCCGCTTAACCGTGAGCATAAATGGGTAATTTCAACCAAAGCCGGCGTTGCCTATGCTAATGGTATGGGAGGTAAAAAATTACCGTTCTATCAAACCTATTCAGCAGGCGGTATCGGTTCATTACGCGGCTTTGCTTACGGAGCTGTTGGTCCACAGGCAATCTATTTAACACGCGATGATTCTGGTAGTGCGGCGTTTAATTCAGTAAACGGAGATATTGTCGGTGGTAATGCCATGGCAATAGCAAGTATTGAATTTATTATGCCTACGCCATTTGTCAGTGAGAAATATCAGAATAATGTTAGAACGTCATTATTTTTTGATGCGGCAAGTGTATGGAATACTAAATGGAAGCATTCTACTTATCCGTCATTACCTGATTATGGTGACTATAAACGGATCAGATCATCCGCCGGTATTTCGTTCCAATGGAACTCGCCGATAGGGCCTTTAGTCTTCTCATATGCGAAACCAATCAAAAAATATGATGGTGATGAAATTGAACAATTCCAGTTCAGTATTGGCAGTACATTCTAAACAGTAATCGGTTTCCGTTCGTTATAAAACCCGAGTGTCACTATTTCGTGAACAATATGTTTTATAACGAACTCACCTTATTTTAAACATTAAACAAGGATATTTTATGAAAAATTTATTTAAACTATCAGTAATCACTGCAGCACTTGCATTTGCAACCAACGCCACAAACGCAGCAGACAATATTGCCTATGTGAATCCGGGTTTCCTAATGCAAAATCATCCGCTACTTGCTGATCCTAATTCTGAATTCGTGAAAGAAATGAAAGCTGAAGAAGCAAAATTTGCAGAAGCGGAGAAAAAATTAGCTGATGAAGAAAAAAAATTAGCGGATGATGCAAAGAAATTACAAGATGAAGAAAAAAAAGTATCTGATTCACTACAGAAAAAAGCTGCAGCATTAGAAAAAGAAGCACCAAGATTACGTAGTGCAGATATCAAAAAACGCCAAGATGCAATTAATGCGGAAGGTAAAGCATTTCAAAATAAAATTGATGCTCTACAAAAACGAGAAACGGCATTTAGAAAAAATGTAGAAGAATTCCAAAAACAATTTGGCGGTATTCAACGAGGTTTAGCCGAAAAACAAGCTAAAATTCAACAAAGCATCATGGGTGAAGTGGAAAAAGCAATTGCAGATACGGCAAAAGCGAAAGGTTTCACCCTAGTATTGGACTCAACCGCCGTTTTATATACTCAAAATGAAGCGAATGATTTAACCGAAGAGGTATTTAAAGCTTTAGGTGGTCAAATTAAACCTCAAGCTGAAAATGTTAAACCTGCAACCGAAACACCGGCAGTGAGTAAATAATGGCAGTATTCCGTTTACATGATTTAGCGGAGCAGATCGGCGGAACCCTAAGGGGTGACGCCGATTTAGTTATTTCTAGTATTGCTCCTTTAGAAAAAGCAGACTCGTCACAAATTACCTTTATTTCTAACGCAAAATATCGCGCCCAATTAGCCGAAAGCAAGGCGGGAGCAATTATTGTAAGTGAAGGCGATGTAGAATTTTGTACAGATACGCAAAATCTGATTATCACAAAAAATCCGTATGTTGCTTATGCTTTACTTGCACAATATATGGACAGTACACCTAAAGCAGCACAAGGCATTGCACCAAGTGCTGTCATTTCACCGGAGGCTAAATTAGGAAATAATGTCTCTGTTGGTGCAAATGCCGTAATTGAAAGTGGCGTAGAGATTGCAGATGACGTAACAATCGGTGCAGGTTGCTTTATCGGCAAAAATACCAAAATTGGTGCAAGAACCCAGCTTTGGGCAAACGTATCGATTTATCATAACGTACAAATCGGCAGCGATTGTTTAATTCAGTCTTCTGCGGTAATCGGCGGTGACGGTTTTGGCTATGCTAACGACAAAGGTCAGTGGATTAAGATTCCACAAACCGGTGGTGTAATTATCGGTAACCGCGTAGAAATCGGGGCTTGTACCTGTATCGACCGCGGAGCATTGGACTCAACGGTCATTGAAGACAATGTGATTATTGATAACTTATGCCAAATTGCCCATAATGTTCACATTGGTTTCGGTACAGCCGTTGCCGGTGGTGTAATTATGGCTGGCAGCCTGAAAGTCGGTCGTTTCTGCCAAATTGGTGGAGCCAGTGTAATTAACGGACATATGGAAATTTGTGACGGAGCAATCATTACCGGAATGGGAATGGTTATGCGCCCGATTACTGAGAAAGGCATTTACTCCTCCGGCATCCCGTTACAACCAAATAAAGAGTGGCGCAAAACGGCAGCTCTCACAATGAATATTGACGAAATGAATAAACGCCTAAAAGCCGTAGAAAAACGCTTGGCGGAATAATTTAAATTAAACATTTATTGAACAACGTGCAATGAAGAGGTCTAGTGTGACAACTGAAGTACAAACTGAAAACAGAGAACCAAAAATTATCGAAGTAGCTGAAATCATGAATATGCTCCCCCACCGCTATCCGTTTTTATTAGTGGACCGTGTGGTTGATTTCGAAGAAGGTAAATGGCTTAAAGCCGTAAAAAATATCAGTGTAAATGAACCTTGCTTTACCGGGCATTTTCCAACACAACCGATTTTTCCGGGCGTATTAATTCTGGAATCTATGGCACAAGCCACCGGCGTATTGGCTGTGAAAAGCTACGGCAAATTAAAAGAAGACGAGCTCTATTACTTCGCATCCATTGATAAAGCTCGTTTCAAACGCCCTGTAGTACCGGGAGATCAAATGCTGATCGAAGTGAATTTCTTAAAAGAGCGCAGAGGAATCAGCTTGTTTACAGGCAAAGCATTTGTTGATGGAAAAATCGTCTGTGAAGCAGAATTAATGTGTGCTCGCAAATAATATCAACCCTATAGTAGAGGGATACTTCTATGCAATTTATTGATTCTTCAGCAAAAATCAGCCCGCTTGCAGTCATTGAAGAAGGTGCGGTAATCGGTCCTCAAGTCGAAATCGGTCCGTTTTGTATAATCGGCAAAGAGGTAAAAATCGGAGCCAGAACAAAAATTCACTCGCACGTTGTCATTCAAGGCGATACACAAATCGGTGAAGATAACCATATTTTCCAATTCGCAACTATCGGTGAAATTAATCAAGATTTAAAGTATCAAGGCGAACCGACCAAAACTGTCATCGGCAACCGTAACCGAATCCGTGAAAGCGTGACCATTCATCGAGGAACAATCCAAGGTGGCGGCGTAACTAAAATCGGTGACGATAACCTGTTTATGATTAACAGCCATATTGCGCACGACTGTCAAATTGGTAATCGCTGTATTATTGCCAACAACGGCACGCTAGCCGGTCATGTCACCTTAGATGATTTTGTCATCGTCGGCGGAATGTCGGCAATTCACCAATTCGTTGTTATCGGCTCACACGTTATGTTGGGCGGAGGTTCTATGGTTAGTCAGGATGTTCCGCCATATGTTATGGCGCAAGGTAACCATGCACAACCATTCGGGGTAAACTTAGAAGGTTTAAAACGCCGCGGTTTTGAAAAAGCCACCATGCACGCTATCCGTAACGTCTATAAGTTAATTTATCGTAGCGGTAAAACATTGGATGAAGTGATGCCGGAAATTGAACAATACGCCAAAACAGAAGCTGCCGTCAGCCTGTTTTTAGACTTCTTCAAACGTTCGACCCGCGGTATTATTCGTTAATTACGGTACTTCGCCGGCATAACAAGCGGTGCGTTTTGGCAGGAAATTTGCAAATTTCCGGCTCAAACGCACCGCTTGTTTTATTCCCACATCTGACGAATAAACGGCAAAATCGTGTCCAATGCCTGCGGAATAGAAATTAACGTAAGATTTTTTTCTGTCGCTTTACCCGCTGGCGGGCAGAAGGCAATGTGTTTATTTTTATCATTAATCGGCTGCCAACGGCGTGGAATTGCAGATAAACGACTCGGATAAAAGCCGATTGTCGGAATGTTCAATGCACCACAGATATGCAAAGGCCCGGTTGACCCCGAAATAAACAAATCCGCACACGCTAAAGAACGAGTAAAATCTACCAACCCATCATTTTTGTCATACACCACAATATGGGGGCTAGCGATTAATGCTTTCAATTCATGCGCTTTTTCACTTTCGTTCGGTCCAGCCGTTAAGACAACTTGACAGTCAAATTCAGTGAGAATCGCCTTAATCATTTGCGTATATTGATTTAACGACAAACTATTCGCCGAACCACCGGTACTGCTATGCACAAACAACCATTTTTTATGAAGCGATAACCCTAATTCCGTCGAAAGCTTTGCTTTCTGCGTTTGAATCAATTCGGATTCAAACACCAAATAAGGTGGCGACGGTTCAACAATCGGATAATGATGATCACGCAAAAATCGGCGAACTAAATCCAAATTGTATTCAAACTCTGCTTTTTCCGAACGAGAACGACGTTGGCGCAAACGGTGGTTATAGAGAAATTGAAACAACTTCGTTGCCGGTGCCAAACGATAAGCAATTCTACTTTTCCAAACAAGTTTGGCGTTATACCAATCAGAAACAAAGCTAATCACTGCATCAAATTTCTCGGCCTTTACCGCCTCAATGACTTGTTGATTTTTTTTAGGATCTTTCTTATCACTGCTGTCCGGTAACACGTCATCAATATAAGGACACATTTCAGCCAATGCCGCAGTATATTTTGGTACTAATGCAACGATTTTGGTTTGAGGTAGCGATTTTTTCAGCATCGCAAAAGCCGGCCACGTCACCATAAAATCACCGATTTTATCATTTCGAATTACAAGAATTTTTTGCATTGTTTTTACCGTTTGGAATAATTTTTGACTATTTTAATCTTCAATCCGCTTTTTCTCTAGGCTTCATACCGATTTGTACTTTAAATTTTTTCATTTTCCGCTAGAATACCGCCTTTGAACGCAAACATTTTCTGCGTAAACTATCTACTCTTACAATTCAAAAATATAGGAAACTGTATGTCAGCCACAATTCTAGAAACTCTTCCGCTTGGTCAAAAAGTCGGTATCGCATTCTCCGGAGGTTTAGACACAAGTGCAGCATTACTTTGGATGCGCCAAAAAGGTGCCGTACCTTACGCTTATACGGCTAACTTAGGTCAGCCTGATGAAGACGACTATAATGCGATTCCTAAAAAAGCAATGGAATACGGCGCGGAAAATGCCCGTTTGATTGACTGCCGTTCACAATTGGCACATGAAGGTATTGCGGCAATTCAATCCGGTGCTTTCCATATTTCAACCGGCGGGATTCCTTATTTCAACACAACTCCGCTTGGTCGCGCCGTCACCGGTACCATGTTAGTTGCTGCAATGAAAGAAGATGATGTAAACATCTGGGGCGACGGTTCTACGTTTAAAGGTAACGATATTGAACGTTTCTATCGTTACGGTTTATTAACCAATCCAAAATTGAAAATCTACAAACCGTGGTTAGACCAAACTTTCATCGATGAGCTCGGTGGTCGCCACGAAATGTCCGAATTCTTAATTGCCAACGGTTTCCAATATAAAATGTCGGTCGAAAAAGCCTACTCTACCGATTCAAATATGTTAGGCGCGACTCATGAAGCAAAAGACTTAGAATTACTCAGTACCGGCATGAAAATCGTTAAACCAATTATGGGTGTTGCATTTTGGGATGAATCCGTTGAGATTAAACCGGAAACTGTTTCCGTCACCTTCGAAGAAGGCGTACCGGTTGCCTTAAACGGTAAACGCATGGAGGATGCCGTTGAATTAATCATGGAAGCTAACCGTATCGGTGGTCGCCATGGCTTGGGTATGTCAGACCAAATTGAAAACCGTATCATTGAAGCAAAATCCCGTGGTATCTATGAAGCACCGGGAATGGCATTGCTTCATATTGCGTATGAGCGTTTAGTGACCGGTATCCACAATGAAGATACCATTGAACAATACCGCATCAACGGCTTACGTTTAGGTCGTTTGTTATACCAAGGTCGTTGGTTCGATCCGCAAGCATTAATGCTACGTGAAACAGCCCAGCGCTGGGTTGCCAAAGCGATTACCGGTACAGTCACTTTAGAATTACGTCGTGGTAACGACTTCTCAATCCTGAATACTGAATCACCGAATCTAACTTACGAACCTGAACGTTTAAGTATGGAAAAAGTGGAAGATGCGCCGTTCACTCCGGCAGATCGTATCGGTCAATTAACCATGCGTAATTTAGATATCGTTGATACTCGTGGCAAACTAGGCATTTATACTGAAACAGGATTACTTTCCGTTCAAAATAATGTCTTACCACAGTTAGGAAATAAATAAATGATGATGTAATCGTGAAAATCGCACTTGATACTTTAATTAAGTGCGATTTTTTATTCTAGTATTTATCTAAATAAAGGAGAAAAACAATGCAAAAAACCAAAAACAGACCTAAAGGCCGTCAACTAATTCCGGCAACGAAGTCATTTACTCAAAATAGTCCGATTTTTATTCCACTCTTTTTAGCCGATCCAACCCAAAAAAGACAAATTGTATGGGAATTATTGTTAGAAAGCGGAGAAAGAGAAGCGGGTAAGGTTAAGCGCAATGTGATTAACCTCCCTAGGGATCTGCCTGTCGGTCACCACCAACTTACGGTGATCATCGGTAAAAATACCTTATCAAACGGATATGAAATTTTCCATTGTCAATTGCATATCCAACCCGATAATTAATTCTGTAGGAAGAGTCTTTACTCTTCCTTTTTCTATCTATTTGCAAATTTTTCGTTAAAACTGACCGCTTGTTTTAACTATTTTCCAATCAAGCTGTTGTCTATAAAAAATCATTGACATAACCCGCCTTTAATATCAAAATAAGTTGATATTAAACTTTGTTGATATTTAATTTATTAAAAGGATCCCTATGACTATCTCCATTATTTCCGCCGCCGAAGCCAAAAGAAAGCTAGAAGAGAATGCTCTCTTAATTGATATCAGACAACCGGATGAATATCAGCGAGAACACATTAAAGGCTCGGTATTACATCCTCTTCAGTTACTTCAAGCTAGTGGCTTACCGAATGCCGCGCAGCAACACACTACATTAATTTTTCACTGTAAATCAGGAATGAGAACTCAAAGTACTCATAAACTAATATCTCAGTTAACCAAAAGCAATAATTTTGACGTATTTATTCTCGAAAATGGTTTGGATGGCTGGAAAAAATCAGGATACGACACCATTATCGATCACTCCCAACCGATTGAATTAATGCGCCAAGTGCAAATCACCGCCGGATTACTTGTGCTACTTGGCGTCACGTTAGGCTGGTTTGTTACTCCAATATTTTACTTACTATCCGCATTTATTGGTGCAGGCTTAATTTTCGCCGGCATTACCGGTCTCTGTAGTATGGCAAAATTACTTTCTTTAATGCCATGGAATAGATGTTAGAGAGATATCGGAAATGGATGAGAAATTTGAAAAGTATAACGAAGCAACGACTTTTTTAAAATTGTTAGCAAATCCGAATCGCTTAGCCATATTATGCCATTTACAACACAAAGCCTTTAACGTCACTGAATTAACACTTGCGCTCGGTATGCCACAAGCTGCTCTGTCTAATCAATTAGCGATTCTACGTGAATCAGGTCTAATTGATTGTGATATAAAGCATCGGGAGAGGATTTACTATATTAAAGATGCTAAAGTGATTGAAACAATTCAATTATTACACCGTTTTTTCTGTGATGAGAAAGCAAAATCGTCCAAAGCCGCATAATAAAAAAGCTCCTTACGGAGCTTTTTTATTAAGGTTACTCATATTCTTCCAACCAAATGGTTAGAATAGCTTCAAGAATATGTTCATTTGACGCTTCCGGATCATCATCAAAATCTTCCATCTCGCAGATCCACTTGTGCATATCGGTAAAACGCACGGTAGTTGGATCTAAATCCGGGTTCATATCATACAGATTTTCTGCGATCATTCTTACATCTGTCCATTTCATTAGTGTGCCGCCTCATTTGCGTGGTTTAAGTTATATTTTGGAATTTCAACAACGAGATCTTCTTCACCTACAACACATTGACAGGACAAACGGCTATCCATTTCTAAGCCCCACGCTTTGTCTAACATATCTTCTTCTTGATCCGATGTTTCATTTAATGAATCAAACCCCTCACGAATCACCACATGACAAGTAGTACAAGCACAAGAACCGTCACAAGCGTGATGAATTTCAACTCCTGCATTGTGAGCAACTTCTAATAAATTTTCACCCGGCTGTGCTTCCACAACCATACCTTCCGGACAAAATTCTTCGTGTGGAAGAAAAACAATTTTTGGCATAATATCCTCTTAATTTTTTGATTTTTAAATTCCCCCTCCTGTTTACGGGAGGGGGTTAGGGGGAGGGGAACTATCTAAAACAAGCGGTAATTTTTACCCCCACCCTACCCCTCCCCCGCAAGCAGGGGAGGGAACATAATAGATTAATTAATCACCTCATCAATCGCCTTACCGGCCAAGGCTTTTTGAATGGATAGATTCATTCTTCTTGCAGCAAACTCTTGTGTTGCAGCATCCAAATCTTTAATTCCCTGCTGAATTGCTTGGCGATCTGTTTCCTGTTTTGCAGAAATCAATTTTTGTAATTCCGCTTCAATCCGTTTAAATTCATCAACCGAAAGCAACACTGCACCGTCTTCTTGTAACGCAATAATCACGCTGTCAATCACACGATCTGCTTCCACACGCTGTTCCGCAAGCTGACGGGCTTCCATATCTTGCTTCGCATTCGTCATTGACGATTTAATCATTTCAGTGACTTCTTCGTCCGTTAAACCGTAAGATGGCTTAATTTGGATAGAGGCTTGTACTTTGGTTGATTTTTCCATTGCAGTGACACTCAGTAGCCCGTCCGCATCAACTTGATATGTCACGCGAATATGTGCCGCACCTGCGACCATCGGCGGAATACCACGCAAGGTAAAACGTCCAAGTGAACGACAATCATCGACTAACTCACGTTCGCCTTGTACAACGTGAACCGTCATCGCTGTCTGCCCATCTTTGAATGTGGTGAACTCTTGCGCTTTTGCCACAGGAATGGTGGTATTGCGTGGAATGATTTTTTCCACCAATCCCCCCATTGTTTCGATCCCTAGCGAAAGTGGCACCACATCTAGCAACAACATTTCTGCATCAGGCTTATTGCCGACTAAAATATCCGCTTGAATAGCCGCACCCAACGCCACCACTTTATCTGGGTCAATAGAGGTTAATGGCGTTTTGCCGAAAAACTCACCCACTTGTTCACGCACAAAAGGCACTCTCGTTGAGCCACCAACCATCACCACTTCACGCACATCTTGAGCTTCCACCCCAGCATCTTTCAAGGCTCGACGACAAGTCATTAACGAG
This sequence comes from Glaesserella sp., assembly GCF_041814905.1. Lineage (NCBI taxonomy): Bacteria > Pseudomonadati > Pseudomonadota > Gammaproteobacteria > Pasteurellales > Pasteurellaceae > Glaesserella > Glaesserella sp. The sequence goes on from NZ_JBGXYA010000063.1 coordinate 22,077, forward strand.
CGTTTAACAAGCGGTTGGATTAGCTCATTAAATTGCAAACGGCTGATTTCCCCCTGCCAATTTGCAAATTTTGCGGTAAAACTATCCGCTTGCGATAAAGCAATTTTGACTTGCGTTGCAAGGGTAAGTAGCTCACGTTGCTCACTTGCTGTATTTGGCCGAATACCTGCTTGTTCCGCAATCCAATTCGCTAATAAATGGTCAAAATCATCGCCACCTAAAGCAGTATCGCCACCTGTTGCCAACACTTCAAAGACGCCACGGCTTAGACGCAAAATCGAAATATCAAAAGTACCACCGCCTAAGTCATACACGGCAATCACGCCTTCTTGACCGCTATCCAAGCCATAAGCGATTGCGGCAGCCGTTGGTTCATTCAATAAACGTAACACATTCAGCCCAGCCAAACGTGCCGCATCTTTGGTACTTTGACGTTGCGCATCATCAAAATAGGCAGGCACGGTAATCACCACGCCGGCCAATTCGCCTGCCAAGCGTTTTTCTGCAAATTGATTTAAGTGACTTAAAATATCCGCAGACACTTCTATCGGGCTTTTATTGCCTTGTGGCGTTTGAATTAATGGCAAGCCGTTATCCGTCGCAACAAATTGATAAGGCAAATTTGGATAACGTTGCTCAACGTCCGCCAAAGAACGCCCAATTAAACGTTTCACGGAAATCACCGTGTGTTGCGGATCAGTTGCCGCTTGTTCAAAGGCTTCTACACCAACCAGTTTATTCTCAGCCGCATAATGCACCACTGATGGTACTAACGCACGCTCTTTCTCATCAAGTAATACCTGAGCCTGTCCGCTACGCACCGTTGCTACTAAAGAATTTGTCGTCCCAAGGTCAATCCCCACCGCCAAGCGATGTTGGTGCGGCGCTGCCATTTGTCCCGGTTCTGCGATTTGAAGTAATGCCATTTTATTATCTCTCTATAACTCATTCCCCTCCCCCGTTTACAGGGAGGGCTAGGGAGGAGGGATTGCCCGTTAGGACAACTACAAGCGGTTTGATTTTGAAAAAATTTTGCAAACTTCGTTTGCAATCCCCCCATCCACCTTCGGCACCTTCCCCCGTAAACGGGGGAAGGAATTATGTTAATTCACCGCATACCCCATATCATCAGGCGTAAATGTCGCTTGATAATGGCGTTCAATCGGTTGTTTTTGTTTTGTCTCTAAATTTATCACTTGATTGCCGTTTAAATCTGCAATCTCAGCTTGCCAATTTTCGCTACGCAAGCCGTGGTAAAAACTGGCAATATCAGCGGTTAATGCCCAGCCGATAAATTGTGAATAGTTTAAGCCAATACTTTCCCACTTCTGTTTTTTCGGGTGGAAATAATGAACTAAACCGACTTTTTCTCCTAATCCACCACCATTTACCGCAAAATAACCGCCAATAGCATCATCAGCAATCAATAAATGAAACGGTCTTTCGCCTGATTGTTCAAAGGTTTTACCAAAATTCCACTCAAACAAACCGCGTGGCAGTTTTTCATTGCCCGAACCTAAAATGCGTAACCAGCCGTGATCGATTAAAATACCGCCCGTTTCATAAATCACCGCACCAAGTGGTGTACTCGTCGGCAACTGCATTCCGACCAATTCTGCCCCTGCATTCTCTACATCTCTCGGCAGAATTTCATAATGGTTATTCGCTTGCTTGAACCACTCTTGCATAATTGTCCAAGCGGATTTTTGTTTATCGTTCAGTTCTTCGAGGGTTTTCATGTTATAACTCGTATTTATAAACTAATTGATCTGTTTGTTTGGCGAGTTTATCGTATAATTTTTGTGCTTGTTTATTTGATTCATCGGTAAACCAATATACTCGGGAATAGCCATTTTGCTCGGCTAATTGATATAAATGTTCAATTAATTTACGTCCCAAACCTTTTCCACGATATTCCACCGCAACAAACAAATCTTCTAAATAATAAACTTTACCTATTTTCCAAGTATTAATCTGTGTGTGATAGTGCATAAATCCAACAAGTTTGTCATCATCAAACACACCACAACTTTCTATGATCGTAGGCTGAGCTGTTAATCGTTGCCAAAGGGTTTGAGTAATATCTTCGGTTAATGCTGTTTGATAAAAAACAAGATATTGCTCCCATAAAATACGCCATTCGGCATAATTGCATTGTTGTAGTGGGCGTAATTGGTACATATTGTTCCTTTAAAACTCAAACAGCTTCTCTTCTACTCGCTCAACTTCTACCAATAATTTTTTAATAAAACGAAGTTTGTCGTTAATGGCTAGTGCATCCGCCCATTGTTGGGCATTAAGAGCTTGCTCAAGTTGTTGCAAAATGGCTTTTTGTTGTTGCTCAATCTCTTGGGTGAAAGCGGTGAGATCCGCTTCGTTTTTTGCGATTTCAATGCTTTCTAAGGTTTCACGCCATTCCATTTGTTGCATTAAAAATGCCATATCTCTATTGCTTTTTTGCTCAATATCTTGCTGTTCACCTGTATGAATAGCGATGATCGCTTCAGCACGCAAAATCGGATCTTTGAGAATATGTAACGCATCATTAATTTCCGCCGATTTCTGCATTGCTAAACGCTGTTCTGTCGCAGAACTTGCCACAAAATTATCGGGGTGAAGCGATTTTTGTAAGGCTAAATAACGCTCAGACAGTTGAGCATTATCCAGTTGGAATTGCACAGGCAGATCAAAAAGCGTAAATGGATTTGACATCAGAACCTCTTAGACGTTAAAACTTTCACCACAACCACATTCGTTTTTCACATTTGGGTTATTGTACTTAAATCCTTCGTTTAATCCTTCTTTGACAAAATCTAATTCTGTACCGCTTAGGTAAACAAGGCTTTTTTCATCGACGATAATTTTAACACCATGTTGTTCAAAAACGTGATCATCTTCGTTTAATACATCAACAAATTCAAGGACATAAGCTAACCCTGAACAGCCAGATGTTTTAACACCCAGCCTTAAACCAATGCCTTTGCCACGGTTTTCAAGGAAGGTACGAACACGATCTGCTGCGGTTTCTGTTAGGGTAATACTCATTTTTTCTCCTTGTGAATATAGCTAATTTTAAAAGAAACGTTTTATATTCCCTCTCTCCCGTTTATGGGAGAGGGAAAATCATTCCTTTTAAAATTAACAATAAACGAAAATGCAAGCGGTCAGATTTTGCAAATTTTTTGCAAAAACCAACCGCTTGTTAAAAATTACTTACCGTTTTTCTCTTTGTAATCTGCAATCGCTGCTTTGATTGCATCTTCTGCAAGAATTGAGCAGTGTACTTTTACTGGTGGTAATTCAAGCTCTTCTGCGATGTCGCTGTTTTTGATTGCTTGAGCTTCATCTAATGATTTACCTTTTACCCATTCAGTAATGAGTGAGCTTGACGCAATCGCTGAGCCGCAACCGTAAGTTTTGAAACGTGCATCTTCAATGATACCTTGTTCGTTTACTTTAATTTGAAGTTGCATTACGTCACCGCATGCTGGTGCACCCACCATACCTGTACCGATATCGGCCGCTTTTTTATCAAATGAACCTACGTTGCGTGGGTTCTCATAGTGATCAATCACTTTATCGCTGTATGCCATATTTAAATTCCCCTATTATTAATGATGAGACCACTCAATTGAGTTTAAGTCGATACCTTCTTTGAACATATCCCAAAGTGGTGAAAGTTCACGTAATTTGGTTACTGCTTTTTTCACGATTTCGATAGTGTGATCGATCTCTTCTTCCGTTGTCCAACGACCGATTGAGAAACGGATTGAGCTATGTGCTAATTCGTCGTTTAAACCTAATGCACGAAGTACATAAGATGGCTCTAAACTTGCAGAAGTACACGCAGAACCAGAAGATACCGCAATGTCTTTTAATGACATCATCATTGACTCACCTTCAACAAAGTTAAAGCTGATGTTCAAGTTGCTGTCCACACGTTTACCCGCTTCCATTGTACCGTTCACATACACTTCTTCCATATCTTTGAAACCGTTGTATAAACGGTCACGAAGTGCTTTGATACGAGGCATTTCAGTTGCCATTTCTTCTTTTGCGATACGATATGCTTCACCCATACCGACAATTTGGTGAACAGGTAGTGTACCTGAACGCATACCACGCTCGTGACCACCACCGTGAATGATCGCTTCTAAACGCACACGTGGTTTACGGCAAACATATAAACCGCCGATACCTTTTGGCCCGTAAAGTTTGTGGCTTGAGAAAGACATTAAATCTACGTTTAATGCTTGAACGTCCACAGGGATTTTACCTACAGATTGCGTTGCATCAACGTGGAAAATGATTTTTTTCGCACGGCAGATCTTACCGATCTCTTCGATTGGCTGGATAACGCCGATCTCATTGTTCACGTGCATTACTGACACTAAAATGGTATCCGGACGAATTGCTGCTTCGAATTTTGCAAGGTCAATTAAACCCGTTGTTTCAGGCTCTAAATAAGTCACTTCAAAACCTTCACGCTCTAACTGACGGCAAGTATCTAATACTGCTTTATGTTCTGTTTTAACGGTGATGATATGTTTGCCTTTGGTTTGGTAGAAATGTGCTGCACCTTTAATCGCAAGGTTGTCAGACTCAGTCGCACCTGAAGTAAATACGATTTCACGCGCATCTGCACCGATTAAATCGGCGATTTGATTACGAGCGATATCTACCGCTTCTTCTGCTTCCCAACCAAATTTGTGAGAACGAGAGGCCGGGTTACCAAACACGCCGTCCTTTGTCATATATTCCATCATTTTTTTTGCAACACGTTCATCTACCGGTGTAGTTGCTGCATAGTCCAAATAAATTGGTAATTTCATTGTTACTCCTAACTAAATAATAGGCTTTTTATATGTTTTTAGTGATTGTGATGATCATGACAATGGGCAACTTCACAATCATGATCGCTGTTTTCTTCGACTAATTCCGCCAAGGTTATTGTATGCAGGAATTCTTCTATTTGAACTTCAAGACGCTCCCATAAAGAATGGGTTAAACAACGGCTATTATTGCTACAATTACCGCTACCTTTACATTTGGAAACATCAACACTTTCATTGACTGCACCAATAATCATACCGACATTGATCTCTTCAGGGGGTTTCCCAAGCTGATAACCGCCACCCGGACCTCGTACACTGTGAACAATTCCCTCACGGCGAAGCTGTGCGAAAAGTTGTTCTAAATAAGAAAGAGAAATTGCTTGGCGTTCGGAAATATCGGCTAAGCTGACAGGTAACGATTTACCGTGTAATGCAATATCTAAAATTGCCGTTACTGCATATCGACCTCTTGAAGTTAATTTCATACTCCACCCTTATTTAAGAATGATTAATATTTGATGTGAGAATTTTATATATTCCCTACTAATTTAGTCAAGTATTTTAGCTTATTAGACTGAAAGGTTTTATAAATGGATTGGGTCAAAGGAAAGCTTAAACGAGGCGGATTCTACCTCATTTTGTTCCTAACGGGAAGTCTGTGTTTTATATAAAATAAAAGGTCTGAATCATATCGATTCAGACCTTGATAGAACGCAGCTATTATAGCAAATTAGTTATAATCATATTGATAATAGTCTTCACTATTTGATGCTTTGCGCTTCACGCCATTTAAAATGAAGCCATTCACTGTAACACCGGCTCTAGCAAAGACATTGCGTGCTTTTTCAAGCTCTTTGATGGTTGTTTTCTCGAAGAAACCGATGAGGAATGTTGTACCGACATAGCGTCCGATAATTGCAGGATCCGTCACGGCTAAAACCGGTGGAGTATCAATAAGTACTAAGTCGTATTTTTTAGACGCCCATTCTAATAATTTTTCGAAACGATTGGTCGATAAGAGTTCCGACGGATTAGATGGGGCTCCGCCTTTAAGAATAACATCAAAATCGCCGTTTGGTACTTTTTGTACAACATCTTCAAACGGAATATCTTTAGACAGTACTTCAGACAAACCTATGCCTCTTTCAACTCCTAAAATTGCCCCCATATAGCTTCTACGTAAATCAGCATCAATTAACAGCACTTTTTGTCCTGCTTTTGCAACAATGTTCGCAAAATTTGAAGCGATAAAACTTTTACCAACACCAGGAGATGTACCTGATAGCATAACAATATTATTTTTAGCCTCCAACATCGCAAAATGTAAACTTGTTCTTAAGCTACGTAATGCTTCGATTGACACATCTGTTGGTGATGACTCCGACAGTAATTGTAGCTTACTTTGTCCACCTTTTTTGAAGGTTAAAATATTTAGCGTGATTTTATCTTGATTTGTAGAATACGGAATTGTTGCATAGGTCGGTAAACCGATTTTATCCGCTTCTGCTGTACTTTCAATGCCACGATTAAATAGCATTCTCACAACGGCAACACTGACTGAGAGCATAAAACCAAGCATAGTAGCGAATATCACTACAAACACTTTTTTAGGTGCAACAGGATTCGGTAACACTTGGGCAACATCTAAAATACGAACATTACCAACAACCCCTGCTTTAACTACGTTCAGTTCCTGCGCTTTATTTAGTAATTGAACATAAATCTGCTGCTCTACTTCTAAGTCACGCGTCAAACGAATGACTTCTTTTTGTGTATCCGGTAAAGATTCTAACTGTTTAGTTAAGCGATCCCGTTCACTCAACAGTACGTTACGTTGCTCTAATAAAGAAACATATGTCGGATGATTTTTTGTATATTTTTGAGATATATCACTTTCTCTGATAGTTAATTCATTTAAATCAGCTTCTAATTGAACTAAAGTATCAAGAAAAGATTTTGCTTCCAAACCTAAATCAACCGATCCATGTTTCTGGCGGTATTCATTCAAGTTATTTTCAGATTCAGCCAGTTTCTCTCTCACTTCAGGTAAGCGATTTTCTAAAAACACTAAACTTTTAGAAGCTTCTTCAGAATTTCTGGCAATATCTTGTAAAATATAGTTCTCAGTCACACTTTTCACGATACGCTTAATTAAGCGCTGATTTTCACCATTTAAGCTGACTTCAATCACACCGGTTTGCTTTCCTCTTTCAATTACAGAAAGTTCACGTTGCAATCTCTCAATAGCATCTAATTCAGATATTTTTTCAACCGAGAAACGTTGTCCGATATTTCCTTTTAAAATACTAACCTGAATAGAAAAGTTATCGTTTTCATACTTCTGATTAATATTCCCTTCCAATAGTAGCTGATCACCCTCTTTATCGAACAAACGATATTGTTGAGCTGTTGGTCCAATCTCTAAGATAACGGTTTCAAAACCTTCCATTGGTTCGAAATGAGGAATCGCTAATTCTGAAGATTCACCAGACAAACGAGATAACCCTTTGCCAATAACAGGAGTTGAAAAAATCGGACTAATTCTTGTATCTAAATTCAATTCCTTAACTGCTTTTTCTAAAATCATACGAGATTTTACGATCGCAATCTCAGTGTTTGCTGATGCATCTTGTTCAGAAATCGTAGAAAACTCCTGAAAAATCCCACCTGAATTTTTTGCTTCCACTTGAATCAATGCATTCGCCGTATAGATTGGGGTCGCCAATAAAGCATAGCCAACTCCCAATCCCGCAAATAACAAGGTGCATAGTATGATGAACCATTTGTAATCAAGCACTGTTCCAAATAATTTGGATAGATCAATACGATCGTTATCTTTTTCTTGAGACATTCTTTTACCTTTAAAAGTTACTGTAATTTAGATTTCCAACTTTCCGTTGCTTCTTCCATGAGATTATAAACAAACTCGAATGTATCTTTAGTCTGTTTATAAGGATCCGGAATTTCCTTTTGCAACCAATGTCCATAAAGCATTATCTTTCCTCTCGCCGCTGGTGCAATACTTGCAACTGCATCAATATGCTTCTGCTCCATAACTAATATCAAATCAGCATTCCGACAAAGTTCCTCTGTGAGTTGCTGGGCTGAATGCCGTGTTAAATCTAAATGACATTTAGATGCTGTTTCAATCATCGTAGATTCTGCCGAGCTACCGACTAATCCACTGTTTTTTGTAGCAATCCCTGCCGATTCAATATGTTTGTTAGGAAAAGCTTGTTCAAATAAGACCTTACCTAGAGGGGAACGGCAAATGTTCCCCATACAAACTATTAATATATTCCTAAACATTACCAATTCTTAACTCTTAACATACTCTCTGTTAGTCCATTGAATCCATCGATTGTCGGTAATACTTGTGAGATTACACGATTCCAACGAGTGACTGGCGCGGTTGTCACATAAACAACATCATATGGTTTTAGGAAGAAGTCCGTTCCTAAAATATAAGATGTTGGATTTGTCACATCTAACTGATAAATACTGGCAACAGTCTCAATCTGTTGACCATCATCCAAGGTAGTAAACTTAGTTTCCCCTCTTTGGCTACGAATAACAAAAATACCTGTTGCATCCGCGGCTAGCTTATCAATACCACCACTAGCAGAAATTGCCTCCATCAGGGTCATACCATTTTTACTGATGGTAAGGAATTGAGGTTGAGTAACTTCACCCACCACAAATACTTTCTGAGTATCGTTACTTGGAACATGTACAATATCACCATCTTTTAATAAACGATTTTGAGTGAGATCGCCACGTTGAATCAGTGCTTCTAAAGAAACAACCTCATCACGCCCTTTACTGGTAATTGTAACATTATGCCAATCTGCGGTATCCGATAAGCCCCCTGCTTTGTTCACTGCATCCAATAAAGTTAAAGGTATATTACTGATAAATTGTTGCCCTGGGCTTTTAACTTCACCGGTAATATAAGCTTTCTGCGAACGATAAGAAACAACCGAAACTTCAACCTGAGGGCTTACAATATAATTAGCCAAACGACTTGTTAATCTATCACGAATTTGGCTTACCGTTAAACCAACCACTTTGAGATTGCCGACATAAGGATAGAAAATCGTTCCGTTCGCATGTACCTGGTTACCTGATTCTGCCGCTGAACGGTAAGAACCTGCGGGGGTAGTCAATTCCGGATGATCCCATACAGTAATATTGAGAATATCACCAATACCAACAACATATTGGTAGGCATTGATCTGCTGATCTAGACTCACATTATTTTTCGCCGTCGCTTTAATCGGAGCTAACGTTTTGAGTAATTGAGGAGTAATAAAATAAGCATCCACCGCTTTTTCTGTATCCAGTTTCTCTCCCGTTACCTGTACGTCTTTCGATCGAACAGGGTTATGAGAACTAGGAGCAATAAGAGAACAACCGCTAATAGATACGGAAACTCCTGTAATTAATAAAATTTTCGTTAGATTTTTCATAATCAATAATTCAGGTTTAAAGTTAATCACAATAAAATCCAAAGCCGTTAATACTAGGCGTTTTGCATTTTCCAAACAAGATCTTCAAGATGGCTAACCGGATTATATCCGGCTGGTGCATCTAACAATAATGAACGTATTTGTTCACATTGATTTTCTACACTTGCCTCTTCTAATTTATCAAGTAATCGTAATAAATCAGGAAGTGGCAAATATCCCTCTTGAGCAGTCATAATTCGTTCATGTGCTGTCTTTTCAACATTATCATCCCCGATTAGAAGCTCTTCATAGAGTTTTTCTCCAGGTCTTAGTCCTGTAAATTTGATTTCAATATCACCGTTCGGATTACTTTCGTTCTTAATTGTTAACCCGGATAAATTAATAAGATTTGCAGCCAAATCAACGATTTTAACCGGTTCACCCATATCAAGAATAAAAACATCCCCCCCTTTTGCCATTGCTCCAGCTTGAATAACCAACTGTGCAGCTTCAGGAATTGTCATAAAATAGCGAATAATACGTGGATCCGTAACAGTAATAGGACCACCTTGTTCAATTTGCTTTTTAAATAAAGGAATTACAGAACCAGACGAACCAAGCACGTTCCCGAAACGAACCATCGAAAAAGTTGTTTCATTTAATACACCATCAATCATGTTTCCTTTTTCTTTTGCTAACGCTTGCAAACAAAGCTCTGCAATACGTTTTGTTGTTCCCATTACATTGGTTGGACGAACCGCTTTATCTGTTGAAATCAATACAAAAGATTTTACTCTAGCTTTAATAGCCGCTTTTGCGGCATAAAAAGTACCGAAAATATTATTACGAACACCTTCAACAACATTATATTCAACCATTGGAACATGTTTATATGCAGCCGCATGATAAACTGTTTCAACTCTCAAAATTTTCATAATTTCCGTTAGTTTATGAAAATTCTGAACACTACCCAGTAGTGGAAGAATCTCAATATTATCTAGTTTTTTCTCTGCACAAATTTCCCGAAGATCCCGTTCAATCGCATAAAGAGCATACTCTGATACTTCGAATAAAATAAGTTTCTTAGGTTTATTTCTAATAATTTGCCGACATAATTCAGAGCCGATGGAACCGCCGGCTCCAGTTACCATGACCACTTGATCTTGAATATTCTTGCTAAATAACTCCGGAATTGGCTCAACCGGCTCTCGACCTAATAGATCAATGATATTAACTTCTTTCATATCTGAAAGGTTAATTTTTTCATCAACTAATTGCTCTAAACCCGGAATTTCCATGATTTTTGCTGAAGAATTTGATAAAAATTGGACTATTTCATTTTTTCTTTTTCTATCAACAGAAGGTAATGCAATTAATACCTGATCAATTTGATAACGCTTAATTGCATCAAATGCTCTATTCGCAGAATAAACTTTTAAACGGTCTATTCTTGTATTACTTAAATTATTATTATCGTCAATAAAGAAGATAGGAATATACTCATGAGAGCTAAACAATAGTTGTGCAATTTGCTGCCCTGCATCACCCGCTCCATAAATAGCAATACGTTTACGAGGAAGATCTGAATGCATTACATATCGAATGAAGAAACGAATAACAGAACGGCTTCCCCATACCCATGCAAACATTAAAAAGCCAAACATTAATGGAATTGAAGTCGGTACAAATGCAGAAGTATATATACCCAAAGCAAATAGACAAACAATTGTCATAACAGTTGCAATTCCCAACCTTGCAATTAAAGCTTCAGTAAAACCTCTCAACACAAAATGATATACACCGCAAAATGCAAGGCAAATAACAGCTAAAAGCGAAACCCAAATTTCACCATAAAGCAGGTTAGGAACAGCTTCGGCATTCCAATCAAATAAACGTACTGCATAGCTCACCCAAATTAAGATAGGAAAAGCAAGCAAATCCATAACAGCTAAACCGACTTGCTTTACCACCCTTGGTGAGAACATTAATGAAGTAAAAAATGAACGTAACATACGGAAACCACTATTGTGATAATTGCTCAATAACCGTTGAAATAGCCTTGACGGTTTTATCTAGACTTTCTTTACTCAATGTCGGGTGAACTAAGAACATCAAACTGGTTTCTCCTAACTGTTTTGCATTAGGTAAACGTTTAGTCGGACGCCAAGGAGTATTATCAAATGCTTTTTCTAAGTAAATTTCAGAACAAGAACCACTATAGCAAGGAATGCCAAGCCCATTGATACTTTCCATAATGCGATCTCGAGTCCAACCTTCCGGTAAACGTTCATTGTTTACTTGTACATAACATTTATAGGCAGCATGTTTAAATTCTGCCGGCGCTTTGTTGACCGTAAAATACGGAGAATTCTCAAAAGCCGCCAAAATACGTTGCATATTCTCATTACGTTTACGAGTCCATTCCTGCATACGTTTTAACTGAATACGACCAATAACAGCCTGTACTTCCATCATACGCCAGTTAGTGCCGAAAGAATCATGTAACCAACGGAAACCCGGTGGATGTTGTCTGTTATAAACTGCATCAAAACTTTTACCATGATCTTTATATGACCACATTTTGTCCCATAACGTTTCATCATTGGTAGTGACCATACCGCCTTCACCGCCAGTTGTCATAATCTTATCTTGACAGAAAGACCATGCACCGATATGACCGATAGAACCTGCCGATTTACCTTTATAACTTGCCCCATGAGCTTGAGCACAGTCTTCAATAACATATAACCCTTTTTCTTGAGCCAATTCCATAATCGGATCCATATCACACATCAAACCGGCCAAATGTACACAAATAATAGCTTTAGTGTTTGGGGTTAACACTGCTTCAATGGTACGACGGGAAATATTCTGTGAATCTAATTCCACATCGGCAAAAACAGGATTTGCCCCGGCAGTAACAATTGAACTGGCTGAAGCTAAAAACGTACGTGATGTTACAATCACATCATCTCCGGCTCCAATATTTAATGCTTTTAAAGCAACATCAAGAGCAACGGTTCCATTAGTTAACGCTACCGCATATTTTGTTTGAGCGAATTGAGCAAATTCTTTTTCAAATTCACGACATTCTTGTCCTGTCCAATAATTCACTTTATTTGACAAAATCGTTTTCGAAACTGCATCAGCTTCTTCCTGCGTAAACGACGGCCATGGTTCTAAACTTGTATTTAACATAAACTTTCCTTAAAAATTAAATATTGACGAAATGATATATTTCATCCCAACTTGAAAATACTTTTTGAGGTAAATAGTTTTCACTCAAATCAAAACTTTGTTTATGGATATTGAATCCTCTATCTTTCAAACATATAGTTTTCCAACCTAACTTATTAGGTGTAACAAAATCTTTTTTAGTGTTATCACCAATATAAGTATATTCATTACAGTCTAATTTTTCTTCGATCTTTAAGAAATTTACTTCATTTGGTTTTTCACTTCCTATTTCTTCTGAAATAATGATTTCACTCATATAATCCGTCAGCCCAAGAGCTTGAATTTTATTTCGCTGAGAAATAGATCTGCCATCCGTAATAATTGCAAATTTATGGGTAAAACTGACCGCTTGTAAAAATTTTTCCACACCGTCATATAGTTTAATATGAGGTATATGATATCTATACCAATCTAATAACATTGCTAACGTTACTTCAGGATAAGAAGCCAAAATATATTCAAATACATTATCACCCGAATGATATAAACTTATCATTTTTTCATATAATTTTTGTGGATTATTTTTTTCTACTTGCTGAGAAATAAAATTATAACCCGATTTTAGAAAATCATACTCCGAATATAAGGTATCATCCAAATCAAATACTATTGCTTTATTTTTCATAGTCATGAACTAACACTTCCGCATCATACCTTAGCATAAGAAGATTATTTTCCCAATCATCAAAATCTTCTATCGACTCATTTAACAAATATTCTTTAATACACCATTGTGGATAATTTGCACCGGCTAAATAACTTAATGGGTAACCGCCACCAAAACGTGGATTAATTTCAATTCCTAATATTTCTTCAGTATGTTTATGACAGAATACTTGAACGGTTAAACACCCCATCGCGCCGTCAATAAATTTAAGTTTATTTTTAAACTCATTGACAATTTTATTTTTCTTCGTCATCCCCTTATTAATTTCACCGGCACGAACAAAAATACGTTTTCTTGGCACAACACATTTTAAATTTGACGAACGATCAAAATAGCAGTCGACAGTGAATTCATCATATTCTTCAGGCGAAATATACTGCATAAACATTAACTTTTCGTTATTTAGATGTTCTGCTGTAATATCTGAATAACTATATGCAGTAAAAATCCCTTTACTCAGACTCCCATCACAAGGTTTCGCAAATACGGGAAATTTTAGGTTATCTTTCGCATATTGCTTTGGAATATTAATACCATAGTGGTCAAATAAATCATTTGTAAGACGCTTATCTCTACACTTTGTAATAAGAGAAAAATCACTCACTAATAATATAATACCTTTTTCTGCAAAATCCGCTTTATATTGGCTGAGTATTAATAATTCCGTATCAATCGTTGGCACTACCAATTTGATATTTTGTTTTAAACATAGTTTCAATAAAGAAGGAATATAATTTTCATCCGTCACTCGTGAAACTTGGAAATAACCATCTGAAACATGGCAAGCAGGAGCCAAAATAGGATTTAAATCCACTGTAAAGACTTTAGAGTCTGGAAAATATTGTTTTAGCTCTTTTTGAAACGCCTGAACCAGAGACACGCGTTGTCCCGCTGATGTAATAAGAATATTCATATTAGTCCTTTTTAGTTCCTTCAAATCTTGGCATTGTTGCATCACCGGCTGCACTAATATCTTCTTTAGCAACCACTTTTTTTACTGTTTTCCATAAAATTTGAATATCCAACCATAATGATTGGTTTTCTACATACCAAGTATCTAATTCAAATTTTTGTTCCCAACTGATTGCATTTCGTCCGTTCACTTGTGCATAACCTGTAATACCTGGTCTTACATTATGGCGTTTGCGCTGTTCTTCGTTATAGAGTGGAACATAATCCATTAAGAGAGGACGGGGACCAACCAGACTCATATCGCCTTTTAATACATTCCAGAGTTCAGGCAACTCATCTAAACTGGTTGATCGAAGCATTTTACCAAAATCTGTCAAACGCTCTGCATCCGGTAAAAGATTTCCTTTCTCATCAACTGCATCCTTCATCGTTCTGAATTTAATCATCTCAAAAGGCTTTCCGTCTAAACCTGGTCGAATTTGACGGAACAATACTGGTGAACCTAAGTTTTTTTTCACTTTATATGCAATAAAAACATATAAAGGAGATAATATAATTAACCCCAAAAGCGAACCTAATATATCAATTAATCTTTTAAGCATTTTGCCACCTTTAATTTCCATTAAGTAGATCGTGATAAGCTTTTAATGTTTTTTTAGCCATTATCTCACTAGTAAAACATTCCAATGCTTTTTGCTGACCGGCTACAGCAAATTCTTTTCTTTTCTTAGGATCAAGTATTAATTCATGCAGATAATCACGTAATTGTTCAATATTTCCGTTTTCAAAAATATAACCATTTTCGCCATGAGTAATTTGCTCATAAGCGCCCCCAGTATTACTTCTCACTACACAGCATCCCATTAACATTGCTTCAACAATAACCAAACCAAACCCTTCTACACGAGAAGGAAGGACCATAATATCAATCATCGGATATATTTCTGTTAATGGTTGGAAAGGTAAAATTTTAACCATGTTATTCAACTGTGTCTCATCTATTTTTTGCTTTACCGCATTTAAATGGCTTTCTGTTGAAGAACCCACAAAGATAATTTCAATGTTATCTTTTAATTCTGATGGTAAACCGCCTATTGCCTTTAATAAAATATCGTGTCCTTTATTATATTCAAACGAAGCAACCAACCCGATAATTAACTTATCCGTTGAAATATGCTGATTAGTTTTTAATTGAAATTTTTCTTCTTCACTACTGTTTCTATAGTATTTACTTTTAGGTACGCCATTGTGAATTAGATATAAATCTTCACTACGATATCCATAACGATTCTTTAAGATATCGTAGACTTCTTGACTAATAGCAATTTCTTTATTTGCTGGATAATCCAATATTGGTAACTTCTTATCTATACCATGCCGAGTTCTTATAAATTTAAGCCCTAAAAACTTAGGTATAAATGACAATATTGGGGTATGCAAATGAATAATATCAAAATTATATTGTTTAAGTATTTTTCTACATTTCAAGATACTACGAATTAAATTAAATACATAAACTATCTTACTTGTTTTATTAATCGGAAAATCAATTTCTATAAATTTTATTCCTGTATTTAGCAAACGATTAAATTGCCCTACATTTTCTTTAGACTCTTTATATCTCGCTCCGTAAGACAACAAATAAACATCATGTCCATTTTTTATAAGTTCTTCTGTAAGATCAATTAAATATGTTGTAACTCCACCAAGAAAAACAACTCTTGAAATCATTGCAATTTTCATTTTTACCTCAAACCAATTACATTATCTTTATTTTTATAGTTATATTCTTTAACAACACAGAAAATAACAATCAGAAATACAGGGAGCCACACAATTGGTAATCGAAACACAGATGAAGGAACCCAAACTAACCAGCAAAAATTAGTTAATACAAAAGTAGAAAATACTTTCTGTGAAAAGTTGACAGCTCTACTTGTAAACACAACAAAAAACGAATACAAAATAAACAAAATAAATAGAACAAATCCAAAAAATCCGAATGCCAAATATATTTCAATAAATAAACTATGCGGATTTGTATAACCTAATCCATAACTTAATGGAATTTTATCAAAGTATGCAGCATAGTCTCTTGGTCCATAACCTAACCAAATAACTTTAAAGTTATCAACAAAGGCTGTATATATCTCTGTTCTATAACCAACCGATTGATCTTGATCTAATGAAAATAATGCCAATAAAACCCTTTCTGCCGGACGTTCTAGCCAGCTAATTTGAGTTAAAGAATATAAAACCTGCTCTAACCATTCTAAATTAAATAAAAATAAAGAAATAACAAATGCAAAAAACACATATAACATCTTTAAAAACTTATTCGCATTCAAGAAAAGCACTAAAAAGACCATCATAAGATAGCTTAATAAAGCAGCTCGAGAAGCACTTACAAAAACAACCATTCCAGCTAAAGATAAGAGAAAATATCCAATCAATCTTATTTTCCTATCTTTTTGGTCTAAGATGTAAAAAAAAGAAACTACAGCAGCCAACGAAGCTATAACTACTGCTTGGTCATTTGTATTAAAAAATAGTCCTTTATATGCTTCATCTAGAATACTTAATTCTTCATTTCCTGAAACAAATTGAAACCCAAAAACAAATTCAATAACAAATGCGATTAATATTATTGATATCAAAACCAAAAGAAGCATTCTAATATTTTTATCTAATTCTTTATTATCTAAAAAAAGATAAAGATACAAATATAAAAATATCAGATAACCAAAGAAAAACACATCAAGAACTTTCTGTATAGAAAAACTTAGTAACGTTGATAGAATCCCAAAAGAAAAAATAAATAGAAATATTACTATAGATAATAAAATTCTTTTATCTATGTTTACAGAAATAAGTGTGACAAGACCTAAAACAAAGTAAGCTCCTGCCAAACCTGTATCTAAACGAGGTACACCGATGTGGTTAGCTAACATAGGAGATAATAAAAGCAAGAGTAAGCTTATCCATAAGATTCCACTTTGAATAAAACTTTTACTAAGGCTCATTATTACTTACCTCATGAATTAACTGATTAATAACCAAATATGAAGTTGGTCTAAAAAACTTCTCTTTCCCAATTTTTCGATTAATTTCTCGCATACGTTTTAACTGTTCTTTATTATTTGCTATACCGCTCAACACACTCGATAATCCATGGAAATCTCCCGATAGATATTGAATTCCTCCGCCTTGCGCCAGTAAAGCTTGAACTTCTTTATTTTCCTGACAGCTTACAATAGGCAGACCACAACAAAAATAATCGGATAATTTATTTGTAACACTTTGCTCCGCCGTTTTCTTTAATGGATTAATAGCAACATCTGATTCAACTAACATACTCATCGCTTCTTTATAAGAATGAGAGCCAAGAAAAGAAACATTAGAGCCCAATTCTTTATTTAAATCCTGCAATTTTTGTTCTTCCGGTCCACCACCAATGAATTGAATATCTACATATTGTTTACACAAAGGAGCAGCTCTTACTACTGTTTCTAAATCATAACTTCCTGACATAGTTCCAATATAAGTAACTAACAGCCTCTCCGATTCTTGTTTCTCATTATTTTTTTCATATAGTTCATCTGCTCCTATAAATACTACTTTAGCTAAGGTTTCAGGTAATTTGCGAATATTAGCTCTATCCAAATAGGTTTGAGAAACTGCAACTAAAGCATCTGCATAGCTATATGTTTTATTGGCATAATTAACTATAGGTGATAATAATAGTTTTCCAATTGATGTTGAAAGCATTGGAATTGGACCCGCAATAGCTTCCGGCCAAATATCCTGAACATCAATAATTAATTTGTATCCTCTCTGACTTTTTAGTTTACCTAAAATATAATTCGTTTTGATTAATGGATAAGCTGAATAAGCCACATCAATTTTTTTATTGTAACTCAGCAAGAATTTTTCAAAATTCTTACAAAATATATTATGACTCATAAAACGCTGAATACTTACATTCGTTTTATAACCAGGTTCATCCAGTAAAACTACATCAACATCATCTAATTTAGTAATGCTATCCCGCTGCTTTTTAAGAAAATGAGAAAATCGGCTAGTTACTAATGTCACATCAAATTCTTTGGATAACAATTTGGCAATAGTAATAAAACGATTAGCTCCCGGCTCATCAGGAAATGTAAGATACGGTGCAACAAGTAAAATATGTTTTCTATTTTCTTCTAGCATTTTTAAATCCTTTTATCCATTCAACAGCTTTCGTAACATCTTCTCTTTTGGGCACCAACATACTTAATGCCTTTGTATTCGTAACCTTATTAAATGCTCTCGCTCGTAAAATTAAATCACTAGTATAAGCAATTGATGTAGCAATGGCTGCGCCATAAATCCCCCACAATGGAATAAATATCAAATTTAAAATAAGATTAATTGAAAAAACCCAATAAGAATTATATAAATTTATATTTGCAAACCCTCTTGCGATTAGATCATTAGCAAGTACCCTCGAAGGAGTCCACGCTAATATTCCGGGTAATAGAAATAACGCAATATAGAAAGAATCTACATATTCTACACCAAAAAAATATTTAAGAATAAGAGGTAAAAAAATAATAAAACCAACACCAATTATTGCAGTAACGATTAAGGTAAATCTTGCTGCTTCTAAAGTAAGATATGCAACTTTTTGTTCGTCTTCACCATCACCGAATCGCTTTGATAATTTTGGTAATAAAATTGTACTTACTGCTTGTGATGGCAGCCATAATTTTTCTACTAGTTGTGATCCAACTGTATAAACACCAACTAGCGCAGGGGAAGTAAAAGCACCTAATAATAATAAAGATGCTCGATAATTTAATAAGGTTACAATATTACTCACATGAGTTCTTAGACTATGCCCTAAAAAATTGTTTATAAATTCTTTAATAGGATACACCTCTATACTAAACTCTTTGAATAAAATTGCTAATACAATAAATAATACTAACCAATTAGCAATAATAAAAGCATATAAAATAGATTCTACTGTTGCACCAATTAATATTGCTATCATTACAACAACAAATAATACTATTGGCTGAACAATACATGCAAGATTGAATAATTTAAATTGCTGAATTCCTTGTAACAAGGATGGCAAAACAGTCAAAAACGTTAAAGGTAATAATGAAAGAGTTGACACATAAAACAATTCTAAAGGGATGTCTTGAAAGAAAAGCTCGCCGAAAAAATACAAAAACAATACTGTTAATAAGCTACCTAAAATTGATACCACAGATAAAAATAAAAGATTAATATAAAATGCTTGATTTTTATTAATCATCCGTCTACCTAGACCAAAAATATTGGCATTTTGTATTCCGAATGTAATTATTTGTGACAACATAGAAGGAATCAATATTGCTAATGTATATTGTCCCATACCCAAGTTACCTAAATAACGAGCAATAATAATTAAGGTTGCAACTTGTACTAAACCAACAAAAATCTGTCTAATAAAGACAGTGGAGACTAATCTCAACATACTTACATATTCTCATTTAAACATTGGCGATAAACTCGCTCCATGTTTTTTACAAAAGCTTTCTCTGCAAATCTCTCTATACAACGAGCTCTGATCGCTTCTGCATCATATTCATGATAATCTTCTAAGAGATCAGAAATACCTTTAGCCAAAGACTCGACATTATTAACTTCAACAAAGATTCCATCACCTTCGACTAAAATTGATTCGGTTCCTCCACAACGAGTGGAGACTACCGGCAAACCTTGTGATAATGCTTCAATAGCAACGACACCAAAAGTTTCAATATGACTAGAGACGACATAAAAAAGGCTTTCTTGCATTAAATAACAAACTTCAGCTCGAGATAAACGACCAAGCAAAGTAACTTTTTCTTGTAGACCAAGTTCTGTAATTAGCTGCTCTAATCTTTCTTTTTGAGCACCGTTACCACCAATAGCTAATCTTAAATCAGGATGATTTTGATGAATTAAAGAAAATGCCCTAATTAACACATCAAACCCTTTTTTCTCATGTAAAAAACCAACTGCACAAATTTGATTTTTTTTAGGCTTAATCTGATAGTTATTTACAAAAAACTCATCTAATAAGTTAGGAATAACTTGCCAATCATCACCAGTTAACTCTTGTTTTAAAGTTTCCGCCAAATTTGCACTCACTGCTATTTTAGCCTTAGCTAACTTTGCCGACGTTTTTAAAATATCCCATTTCCAGTTTTCAACTAATTTTCGTCCAAACACCGTACTATGTTCTGTAATACAAAATGGAATGTTATATTTTTCATAAATTTTTGCGGCTAAAGGACCAGCAGAAACGATACTATGTACATGAATAAGATCCGGTTTTCCTTGCTCTTTTATATATTTTTCAAACGCAGTCAATCCTGCTTTTACCCATAAGTTTAAATCAATATAAGGAACCCGAGGGAACCAACGAACACCATGTTTTAAATAAGCAATAATGTCCCCATCTTCCCAAACTTCGATTTGAAAGGATCCTAAAATCACCTTCGCTCCAGATGTGAGCGAACGCAATTGAGGAACTACCACACCAACTTTCATCCCGGCTTTAGCTAAAGCTTTAGCTTGTTCTCTAAAAAAACTACCATTGAGATCGTTATCATTCAATGGATACCAGGAAGGCAAAAATAAAATATGCATTTATAGATCCTTATAAATTGAAATCAATTTTTTAGCATAATTTTGTGGATCACACTCCGCTAGGATGAGGTGATAAGCATTATTTACATACTGTTCCGTTGTCTCCGGATTTTCGATTACTTCTTTAATCGCATTTGCCATAGCTTCCATATTACCTGGTTCAATAAGGTAGCCTGTTTGCCCATTAATAACAATCTCACCTATAGCGACTGCATCAAAAGAACATACCGGTACTTTCATTACCATTGCTTCTACAATTGAATTTGAGAGCCCTGCACCGGAATCCCGATCCATAACCAGAGAGCTGACAAAAATATCTATTTGATCCATAAATGGTGAAATATCTTTCACGTTACCCAAAAAAGTCACTTTATCGCTAATACCGAGTTCTACAGCTAATCTTTTTAATTCAGGTAAATGAGTTCCATCCCCACCAACAACAAAACGTACATTCTGTTTTAGGATATTATTATCTAAAAGATAATGAGCTAATCGAATAAATAAATCGACGCGTCTACTCTCTCTTAGAGCTGACAATGTCCCTATAACCAATTCTGATTTATTCAACGGTTTCATCGGTTTTTTTGTTGGAATCAAACGATAAGCGTTGTAAACATAAGATGTTCTATGTTCAGGAAAACCAAAACGGATTAGTTTTTGCTGCTCCCTTTTACAGTTTCCGATACCACGTACATCCATTTTGGTAAACATTGGAACAACTTTGGGGTAAGTATCTTTATCAATACCACGAGAAGTCCAAAATACTTTGATTTTATTACGATTTCTAGATAACAATTTTGCCAACCAAATAAATACAACAGGTCTTGCCATCTGGGAGTGGATGATATTAATGTCATGCTGGTTAATTACTTTAACCATTTTCATAATATATTGAATTAACTTAAATGGATTACGGGTATGACATTCGGCTTCGAACTGTTCAACATTCATTTCTGCAATCACATCAGATACCGGACCTTTTTTCCCAAAAACAAAGACTTTATCCGTTACAGCTCGTAATTCTTTAGCTGCAATCATTGTCGCTATTTCTGTTCCCCCTACTTTACCCATGTCACTGACAAGAAGAACTCTAAAATCTGCTTTTTCCATATATTTATTCCAATATTCACTCTGACAATTTGTTATTTAGTTATACTTAAATAAACATGCATAGACAAATTAAAGGCATAACACGGTGATCTACCGAACTCCTTTCATTTATCTATGCGATGTCGATTTTAAAAAATTATAAACGGAAGACAGTAAAACCTTTCTCTTGCAGTTTATCGCGAGGGAAAAGACTTTTAACGTCGGTCACCACCGGGTTATCACATGAGGTATAGGAATACAGCTCATCTGCAGTCAATGCTCTGAATTCCTTGTGACCTACCGCAACAACAAGTGCATCAACTCTATTTTTATCGCTGATTTTACATAGTTCAATACCATATTCGTCTTTCACTTCTTCTGGATTTGCCCAAGGATCATCAACCAGTACTTGAATTCCCCATTGTTTAAATTCATCAATCAAATCCACCACTTTGCTGTTACGGATATCCGGACAATTCTCTTTAAAAGTAACCCCTAATATCCCCACTTTAGCACGAGCAACATCTACACCATTTTCTACCATTAATTTAATAGTGCTTCGTGCAGTACGGCGAGCCATACTATCATTAATACGACGCCCCGCTAAAATAACTTCAGGGTGATATCCAACCTCTTCTGCTTTGTGTGTTAAATAATAAGGGTCAACACCAATACAATGCCCACCGACTAAACCTGGACGGAATGGTAAGAAATTCCACTTACTGCCTGCAGCTTCCAATACATCAAGGGTGTCAATTCCGATACGGTCAAAAATAATAGATAGTTCATTGACTAAGGCAATATTCAAATCACGTTGCGTGTTCTCTATTACTTTTGCCGCTTCTGCAACTTTAATACTTGCCGCTTTATGAGTCCCTGCAGTAATGATACTTAAATAGACTTGATCAACAAGTTCTGCGACTTCCGGCGTACTACCACTCGTAATCTTTTTGATTTTAGTTAAGGTATTAACTTTATCACCCGGATTAATACGTTCAGGACTGTAACCTGCAAAAAAATCCTGATTGAATTTCAAACCGGAAACCTTTTCAATTACAGGAATACAGACTTCCTCTGTTGCCCCCGGATATACTGTTGATTCATAAACAACAATATCTCCTTTTTTTATTACTTTACCAATGGTTTCACTTGCTTTTAATAAAGGTGTCAGATCAGGACGATTAACATGATCAATCGGAGTAGGGACAGTAACAATAAAAAAATTACACTGTTTTAAATCAGCTAGTTGAGTAGTATAAGTCAGATGTTTTGCTGCTTTTAACTCTTCCGGGTAGACTTCAAGAGTGTGATCCTGACCTTGATTCAATTCATCAACGCGTTTTTGGTTAATATCAAAGCCGATTGCCTCTCTCACTTTGCCAAACTCAACAGCAAGCGGTAAACCAACATAACCTAAGCCGATAATACCTAATTTTACATCATTCAAATTCATAATATGCTTATCCTAAATATAATAACGAATCCGTTTATAAAACAATCTACATAGCATCTGTAGTATCAAAGTAAGAACACCACATATCTCCTACATTGATCAATGATAAAAAATAAAAAAATTAGTACAGATAAAAGCAAGATTAATGCATTGCCTTGAATATTTCTATATAAATCAGATTAGACCTGTTCAACATTACCGCGTTAAAAAAACCTGAATATAATTTAATAAAAACAACAATAAACACAAAAATTTACAATTTGAAATTATTCCTTAAACGAAAACCTTTAACTGTACAATTAACAACCACAAACATTTCCGAAATCCGAAAACATAAATAATCTGCTTAAAAAACAGATTGTTACATAACCGCAAAAATGGTGATACAGAATCTTTTATATAAGTGCTTTAAAAGTCGAATTAGTTTCATAAAATACAAATCATTTAAAAAAATACAATTAAACAAAAAAGTCACACAAAAGAAAACTTAAATACAGTCAAACCCTATTTTTGTATAAAAATGTATTTTATCTTTACAAAAACAAGATCTTAATCTCGCTTTTGTAGAAATAAAAAAAGTAGAAATAAAAAAGGACTAACTTCTATAAAATATAGAACTTAGTCCTTGAATTAGGTCACTTCACCTTTTGGGTCACATGCCCCCGTCTTTCAAGATAATCTCACTTAAGCTTATTTAGCGTGTTGAGAGCTGAAAAATCAGCGTTTCTGCTTGATAAGCAAACTCAAACTTTGCAGATAATTGATAGCCGTTCTCAACGACTTTAATCTCACTTGTAATTTGACAAGGTTCTGACTCTGCCGCATGCGCTTTACTAATTAGATAACTTAAAGCATCTTGAGCTTCTGCTTCAGAGGTATAAATTTGGTTGATTTCTGCAATACGATCTCGATTATCAATAATAGTCCCAACATCATAGCAACATGCGGCTTCTTCCTTCTCAGTCATATTCTAACCCTCTCATTGAATTGAAAATAAAAATCGACAATATTCTACTCTGCTTATCATTTAACTTCAATTTATGAAAAATCCATTTACAGAAGTTCCATAACAACTGGTCGGAACACTCACACTTATACGTAAATTTCATTGATTTATAGACTTAGCTTCGTAGAATTTTGCAGCTTTTTTATTTTGTAACAATCTTTACAATTACAGAGACAAATAAATCTTATGATCACCTTATGAGGATTCCCCCTAATGACTAAATTTACAAAAACAGCTCTTGCCTCTCTTCTCACTTTTTCTTCTGCTGGCGCATCGGCTGCAGCATTCCAATTAGCCGAAGTATCGACCTCCGGTTTAGGTTTGGCATATGCAGGCAATGCCGCCGTTGCGGATAATGCCTCCGTTGTTGCAACAAACCCAGCTTTAATGACCAAGTTCAAACAGATTGAAATTTCTGCCGGCGGTATCTTAGTGGATGCTGATGTGGATATTGAAGGCTCTTACCTCGGTCAAAACGCAGATGCTAAAAATATTATTCCGAGTGCCGTCGTTCCGAATCTCTATATTGTGGCACCAATTACAGACCGTTTTACGATCGGTGGTGGTATGAATGTTAACTACGGCTTAAAATCTAAATTCCAAAAAGAATACAGCGCAGGTTTATTCGGTGGTCAAACAAAATTAACTGCAGCAAACTACAACTTAAGCGCAGCTTACGACCTTGGCTATGGTTTTAGTTTTGGTGCAGGTTTGAATGCCGTTCATGCAAAAGCCAAACTAGAACGTTATGCCGGCTATGCAAGCAACTTAATTAATGCCCGCGTCGGAATGCCCGTTACAAATAGCTCAACGATTATGGGTAAATTAAAAGGTGACGAATGGGGCTTTGGCTGGAACATTGGTCTTTCTTACGATATCAACGAAAAAAACCGTTTAGGTATTGCCTACCACTCGGCAGTTAAAATCGACTTTGACGGTCAATATTCTAACGAATTACCAGCCCTTTTAGGCGGTTTAGGCGGCACATCCATTCCGGGTTCTTTAGCACTCAAATTACCGGCATACTGGGAAGTATCCGGTTATCATAAATTAACCGACAAATTTGCCGTTCAATACAGCTATAAACGTAGCGACTGGAGTAAATTCCAAGAACTTCATGCCACCAATAATGCCGGCGTAACATTACTGCATAAAGATGAAAAATTCAGCGATGCCTCACGCCTTGCTTTCGGTGTCTCTTATGATGTAAACGACGCATTCATTCTACGTGCAGGTATTGCCTTTGATGAAAGTGCCAGTGTCGAAAAACCGTCTATTTCTATCCCGGATACCGATCGTACATGGTACGCACTCGGCGCCACATATCGCTTTACACCGAATTTATCCGTTGACGTTGCTTATGCACACTTACGTGGTAGCAAAACCAGCTTCACTGAAACGGAGTCAACCCGCATAGGCCCGGTTAGTGGTTCGTTTAAATCAAAATCAACCGCTAATCTTTACGGTTTAAACGTAAACTACAAATTCTAATTTTCAGTTGATGTGATTGAAAAGGCGTGTACACTAAGTGGCACGCCTTTTTCTATGGAGATCACAATGAAATCCGCTATTTTTTATCAATTCTATCCTTCTCCTGTCGGTAAATTGTTGCTGATAGCAAACTCAAAAGGACTACTCGGCATTGAATTTGAACAAGAACAAAATGCCGATATGGTTCAAGATTGGCAATCTGCCGAACATGCAAGCGGTGAGATCCAAGCCGTTTTTTGCAAAACGACGGATAGCTTGAATCGCTATTTTGCCGGCGAAACCTTAGACTTCAGCCAATTAGATTTCTTAGCGCCACAAGGTACCGCCTTTCAACAAGCGGTATGGAAAAAATTGCTGGCAATTCCTTACGGCAAAACCACCAGCTACAGAGAAATTGCCTTATCGCTTAATAACCCGAAAGCGGTCAGAGCCGTGGGCGGAGCGGTCGGCAGAAACCCGATTTCGATTTTAATTCCTTGTCATCGGGTTTTAGGAAAAACGCAAAATTTAACCGGGTTTGGAGGTGGACTTCCTGCCAAACGTTATTTGTTACAACTGGAAAAAATCGAATACAAAGACAAAGGCATTGAATTTGTCCAACATAAAAATAAAAAATGGTCTTAATTTGTAAAATTATTCACAAATCCGACCGCTTGTAATACAAGGAAATATAATGACAAAACACAATATTGCGACGCAACTCGTCCATGCAGGACGCAAATCCCGCTATACACAAGGCTCGGTAAACAGCGTGATTCAACGAGCCTCTTCGCTTGTTTTTGAAACCGTTGCCGATAAAAAAGAAGCGACACGTAACCGCTATAAAGGTGGTTTGTTTTATGGCAGGCGTGGCACCTTAACCCATTTCGCCCTACAAGATGCCATGAGCGAATTGGAAGGCGGAGCCGGTTGCTATCTTTACCCATGTGGCGCCGCCGCTGTCAGTAATAGCATTCTCGCCTTTGTGTCTCAAGGTGATCATGTGTTAATGAGCGGTGCAGCTTACGAGCCGACACAAGACTTCTGTAACCAAATCCTCAAACGGATGGGCGTGGAAACCACCTACTATGATCCGCTGATTGCCGACAGTATTGCGGCGTTAATTCAGCCGAATACCAAAGTACTTTTTTTAGAATCGCCAAGTTCATTAACCATGGAAGTCCCTGATATTCCTGCAATGGTTAACGCTGTAAGAGCAAAGAATCCGGACATCGTGATTATGATCGATAATACTTGGGCGGCAGGCGTACTCTTCCCTGCTTTGGAATACGGCATTGATATTTCCATTCAAGCGGGAACCAAATATTTGGTCGGGCATTCCGATGCTATGATTGGTACGGCGGTTTCTAACGCCCGCTGTTGGGATCAGTTGCGTGAAAATTCTTATCTGATGGGACAAATGGTTGATGCCGATACGGCTTACGTTACCGCACGCGGTTTGCGCACGTTAGGTATACGTTTAAAACAGCATGAAGAAAATAGCCTTCAAGTCGCCAATTGGCTGGCGCAACGTCCTGAAGTAAAAGCGGTGTATCATCCTGCCTTGCCAAGTTGTCCCGGTCATGAAAACTTCAAGCGTGATTTTAAAGGATCAAGCGGTCTGTTTTCGTTTGAACTTTGCAAAACCCTTTCCGATGATGAACTGGCGAATTTCCTTGACCATTTTGAGATCTTCTCCATGGCGTATTCTTGGGGCGGTTTTGAATCGTTAATCTTGGCCAATCAGCCTAAAGAGATTGAGCGGATTCGCCCTGCCATTGAACGGAAATTAAGCGGCACGCTGATTCGCGTACACATCGGTTTGGAAGCGGTGGAAGATTTGATTGCCGATCTTGAAGCCGGATTCGGGCGGCTTCATCTCACGGCTTAGCGCAAACCTTCCGGCACCCCACGACATCGAAAGACAAGCGGTCAGTTTCCAATAAAAATTTGCAAAATTTCAGAGATAACTGACCGCTTGCGTCAATAAAACTTGTCATGCAAACGTTTGCCTTGCGCCTTATCTTTGTGTAAAATCCGCCATCTTTTTTCAGTGAGGTTTTACTATTATGTCTTTTCTTTCTCGTTTCCAACTGGCTGAACGTGGCTCAAACGTTCGTCAAGAGGTTATCGCAGGTTTAACCACCTTTTTAGCGATGGTTTATTCGGTTATCGTTGTACCGAATATGTTGAGTGCAGCCGGCTTTCCGGCAGATTCCGTGTTTATCGCCACCTGTTTAGTCGCAGGTTTAGGATCAATTCTCATCGGCTTATGGGCAAATGCACCAATGGCGATTGGCTGTGCGATTTCACTTACCGCTTTCACTGCATTTAGCTTAGTGTTAGGTCAAGGTATCAGTATTCCTGTTGCACTTGGTGCGATTTTCTTAATGGGTGTAGTTTTTACCCTTGTGTCCGTTACAGGTATTCGTGCTTGGATATTACGTAATCTGCCGTCAAGCATTGCACACGGTGCAGGTATCGGTATCGGTTTATTCCTATTATTAATTGCGGCAAACGGTGTCGGATTAGTGGTGAGTAACCAAGCGGGCTTACCGGTAAAAATGGGCGAATTTACCTCATTCCCTGTGATGATGTCATTAATCGGTTTAGCAGCGATCATTGGTTTAGAACGCTTACAAATAAAAGGCTCTATCCTTTGGGTAATTATTGCGATTACGATTATCGGCTTAATCTTCGACCCGAATGTAAAATTTGGCGGTGAAGTGTTCAAATTGCCTACCTTCGGTGAAAACTCTCAATTCTTAAATTTAGACATTATGGGCGCATTAAATACTGCGATTTTACCGGTGGTATTTGCGCTTGTTATGACTGCAATCTTTGATGCAACGGGTACGATTCGTGCTGTTGCAGGTCAAGCAAACTTATTAGACAAAGACGGACAAATCATCAATGGTGATAAAGCATTAACGTCCGACTCTTTAAGTAGCGTACTTTCCGGTTTATTCGGTACTGCACCGGCGGCAGTATATATTGAATCCGCAGCAGGAACAGCGGCAGGCGGAAAAACAGGTTTAACGGCGATTGTTGTCGGTGTGTTATTCCTATTTATGCTGTTCTTCCAACCGTTAGCGTTCTTAGTACCGGGTTACGCAACTGCACCTGCGTTAATGTATGTGGGTTTATTAATGTTAAGCAACGTGTCTAAATTAGACTTCGATGATTTTATCGGTGCAATGTCCGGTTTAGTGTGTGCGGTATTTATCGTCTTAACTGCAAATATCGTCACAGGTATTATGTTAGGCTTCGCAACGTTAGTGATTGGACGAGTTATCTCCGGTGAATTTAACAAATTAAATGTCGGTACTATTGTTATTGCCGTTGCACTTGTTGCATTCTATGCATTAGGCTATGCCATTTAATTTATCTTAAATGCGAAAAAGGCGAACAATGTTCGCCTTTTTTATCGAATAAAAATGAGAAAAAACGCTAACAAGCGGTCGCTTTCTTCATATTTTTTACAAATTCCCCGAGTTCCGCTAACAACTTTTCTTGATTCTCCAAATTCCGTTCAATAATTTTCACAATGGCAGAACCTGAAATAGCTCCATCCGCTCCCATCGCTAACGCCTGTTTAACCTGTTGCGGCTCAGCAATTCCAAAGCCCTGTAAAATCGGCGCAGCATTTGCCTGTTTGAGTTGAACAATCAAATTATCAAGATTCACTGCATGGCTTTGATTTTCTGCGCTGGTCACGCCGGCACGGGATACTAAATAGGTATAGCCTTCGGTTTTGGTTGCTATCTGTTGAATTGTATCTGCATCAGCATTTGGCGGACAAATAAAGACCAACTGAATCCCATATTTTTTCGCACTTTCGGCAAATTCAGCGGAAGAGGCAACCGGTACATCGGCGACTAACACCGCATCCACGCCAGCTTGTTGGCAACGGGCGAAGAAAACGTCTGCCGTCGGCACGTAAATTAAGTTGGCACACAGTAATAACCCAATCGGTATCGTCGGATATTTTGCTCTTACTTTTGCCAATAGTTCAAAACAGGCATCCGTGCTAAAACCGCCCTCTAATGCACGTTTGTTTGCGGCTTGAATCACAGGACCGTCGAGTAACGGATCGGAGAAGGGAAAGCCGAGCTCTAAGGCATCCGCTCCATTTTCAATCAAGGTTTCAATAATCTCAAAAGAACGGTCGAAATCAGGATCACACAAGGTGACAAACGGCACAAACGCCCCTTCGTTTTTCGCTTTTAATTGCGGAAAAAGTGTATCAAAACGGCTCATTGTGCCCCCCCATTTAAAATTTTATCTACCGTGAAAATATCTTTATCGCCCCTGCCCGACAAATTAACGACTAACAACTGCTCTTTATCAGGGTTTTGTCGAATTAATTTCAGCGCATAAGCCAAGGCGTGCGAAGATTCCAACGCAGGAATAATCCCTTCGTTACGGGCTAATAATTGGAAAGCATCGAGCGCCTCTTGGTCAGTAATTGACACATAATTCGCTCGACCAATCGCATTGAGATGTGCGTGTTGCGGACCGACGGAAGGGAAATCCAACCCTGCCGAAATCGAATACGACTCTTCAATCTGCCCATCTTTGTCTTGCATAATCGGGGATTTCATACCGAAATAGATGCCGACAGAACCATGTTTTAACGGTGCACCGTGTTCGCCCGTTTCAATTCCTTTACCTGCGGGTTCCACGCCAATCAGCTTGACATTCTCTTCCGCAATAAAATCGGTAAACATACCAATCGCATTTGAACCGCCACCAACTGCCGCAATCACTGCATCCGGTAAACGCCCTTCTTTTTCTAAGATTTGACGTTTAGTTTCTTCACCAATCATTTTCTGAAACTCACGAACAATAGTTGGGAACGGATGTGGTCCTGCGGCAGTTCCAAGCAAATAATGCGTGGTTTCATAGTTTGCTGCCCAATCTCGCATTGCTTCACAACACGCATCTTTTAAAGAACACGAGCCTTTCTCGACCGGAACCACTTCCGCCCCCATTAAACGCATACGGAACACATTCGGCGATTGGCGTTCTACATCCTTCGCCCCCATATACACCACACAAGGCATATCTAACATGGCACAGGCAAGTGCCGTTGCTACACCATGTTGTCCTGCGCCTGTTTCTGCAATAATACGGGTTTTGCCCATTCGTTTTGCCAATAAAATTTGTCCTAACACTTGGTTAGTTTTATGTGCGCCACCGTGTAGCAAATCTTCCCGCTTTAAATAGAGTTTGGTTTTTGAGCCTTTGGTCAAGTTACGACATAACGTCAATGCCGTCGGACGACCTGCGTAGTTTTTGAGTAAGTCGGTAAATTCTTTTTGAAATTCAGGATCTTGCCGTGCATCGACAAAGGCTTGTTCAAGCTGTTTCAACACTGGCACAAGAATTTCGGGTACATACATACCGCCAAATTCGCCAAAGTAGGGATTAAGAAGTGTAGTCATATTGCTTCCTTGATAAATTCAAAATCAGTCAAAGTGCTCGAAGTGTACTATTAAACTAGTACAAAAGAAAGCGGAATGTAGAATTTTTTGTGAAAGTGACCGCTTGTTTTGATAGCAAGCGGTCAGATTTGAAGGATTTTTTGCAAATAGGATTAACTCTGATGGCGCACGTTTTCAACGTGTGCCGCATGCTTCTTATACTCATGATAGGCACTCGTTACAAACGAGCGCCATCATTTTTACAAAAACTAACCTTTTACTACCGACAAAGGTGCAAAGCTTTGTGCCACCGGCATCACTTCAATACGATTAATATTGACATGTGGCGGTTGTTGATTAAGCCACAGCACAATATCGGCAATATCCTCAGGCTTCACATATTGTACGTTTTCGTACACTTTTGCCGCTTTATCATCATCACCTTTAAAACGCACATTAGAGAACTCCGTACCACCGCATAAGCCCGGCTCAACATTGCTGACTCGAATC
>NZ_JBGXYA010000064.1:0-7231 GCF_041814905.1 Glaesserella sp.
GGGCTTTGCACATAACCCGTGACTTCTTTACGAATCGGGAAATAGACCGTAGAGTGAGCGATCGGCAACCACACCGCCTGCTCTTTAGCGATTTGTTGCGCTTGGCGGTACAACTCGGTGCGTTTAGCCTTATCACTGATTTGAGTGGCTTGCGTAACCAATTTATCGTATTCCGGATTACAGAACCCAGCATAATTTGAACCCTGTTTTACCGCATTACAGCTTAATAAAGTGTTTAAAAAGTTATCCGGATCGCCGTTGTCGCCGGTCCAGCCCATCATACCTGTCGTATACTCCCCATCACCCATGCGTTTAAGGTATTCTCCCCATTCATAGCTGACGATCTTCGTTTTTACCCCGACTTTTTCCCAATCCGCTTGAATCATTTCCGCCATACGACGCGCATTCGGATTATAAGGTCGCGCCACCGGCATCGCCCACAGTTCCGTTTCAAAGCCGTTTTCAAAGCCCGCTTCTTTTAATAATGCTTTGGCTTTTTCAGGATTATAATCGTAATCTTTAATGTCATTGTTATAACCCCAAATTGTCGGCGGCATCGGATTTTTAGCTACCATGCCCGCACCTTGATAAACAGATTCTAAAATAGTGGATTTATTGACGGCATAATTGAGCGCTTGGCGCACTTTTTGATTATCAAACGGTGCTTTACGTTGGTTTAAAGTGATGTAGCCGATATTCATTCCCGCTTTTTCAAGGATATTGATATTCGGGTCGGCTTGCAACGCTTTAATGTCCGCCGGATTCGGATAAGGCATCGCTTGGCATTCGTTATTTTGCAATTTAGCCAAGCGCACCGTCGCGTCCGGCGTTACGGTAAAGACCAAACGATCGATTTTCGCTTTACCCTGCCAATACTCCTCAAAAGAGGTAAAACGGACATTGGCATCCTTTTGATAAGAATGGAATTGGAAAGCGCCCGTACCAATCGGTGCGGTATCCACTTTTTCAGGCGTCCCCGCTTTTAACATCGCATCAGCATATTCCGCAGAAAAAATCGCGGCAAAATCCATGGCTAAATTGGCTAAAAACGGCGCATTCGGTTGTTTTAAACTGATTTTCACGGTGTAGTCATCCATTTTTTCAACACGATCAATGATATTTTGCATATCCATGCCAAGGAAAAATTCATAATTACCGCCGGAGACTTTGTAATAAGGGTTATTCGGATCCAATTGGCGATTAATCGAAAACAGCACGTCATCGGCATTAAACTCGCGGCTTGGCGTAAACGCTTTATTTGCATGGAATTTCACGCCTTTACGCAAATAAAAAATGTAACTTTTTCCGTCTTCACTGATTTCCCAACGTTCCGCCAACGATGGAACCAAATTGGTTGTACCGGCTTCAAAATCGACCAGTCGATTATAAATCGCTTGCCCGACATCCAAGGTTGCGCCGTCCGTGCCGATTTGCGGGTTTAAATAGGCGGGAGACGCCTCAATACAATAAGTGAAGGTTTTACTTTCCGCATAAGCGTTATTCGCACCTAAACAAAGTGCAACCGTTGTTAATGCCATTAATTTTCTCATGTTGTGTCCTTAGTGTTAATGCAAAACGAAAACCCCTCGAAAGTTGCCTTCCGAGGGGTTAGAAATTGTGATTGGTTTAGCCATGCACTCTCGGAAGCTGTCTCCCGAACACGCCAAATGCCCGAAAGATTATTCAGGTAAATGATGATGATGGTGGTTAAAAATAAAATTCATAGCGGCTCCAAAATCGAATGGCTCGGAATATAGCCTAAGCTAACATGAAACGCAAACGATTTTATTGCAAAATTCGAACAAAAACAGACCGCTTGTCACGTGACAAGCGGTCTGTTTTACGCTATTTTTTGCAAATAAATCAGCCTAAGATTTTATTTAATTCCGCACTGACGGCTTCGACAGGTTGGGTGCCGTCTAAGCGGTGATATTGCGTATTACCCGCTTCGGCTTCCGCCGTATAATAGGCGATAAGCGGTTTGGTTTGTTTGTGATAAATCGCCAAACGTTCTAACACCGTTTCAGGTTTATCATCTTGGCGAATGATTAAATCTTCACCGGTTACATCATCTTTGCCTTCCACTTTCGGCGGATTATACACAACGTGATAAGTACGACCTGACGGCTGATGAACGCGACGACCGCTCATACGCTCGACAATGACGTCATCCGCCACATCGAATTCCAAGACGAAATCGATTTTCACGCCCGCCTCTTTTAATGCGTCCGCTTGCGGAATCGTACGCGGGAAGCCGTCTAATAAGAAACCGTTCGCACAATCCGGCTGCGCAATACGGTCTTTGACTAATGCGACGGTCAATTCATCCGGAACCAGTTTACCTTCGTCCATTAATGCTTTAGCTTGCTTACCCAACTCTGTGCCTTCTTTAATTGCCGCGCGGAACATATCGCCCGTTGAAATTTGCGGAATACCGAATTTGTTCATCATAAATTGAGCTTGTGTGCCTTTACCCGCACCCGGTGCACCTAAAAGGATAATTTTCATAGGAAACCTCTTGAAAGTAAAAAATAAAAATATGGCAGTAACCTTACCGATTACTGCCGAAAATTGCAAATTTTATTGTGAAAGTGACCGCTTGTCAGAAGGTGTAATTCATACTTACACGGAAATTACGTCCCGCTTCAGGCAATGAATTAACACCGGTTCTTTGGCTGTGGCTTTTGTAGTATTTGTTAAACGCATTATCTAATGCAAAGTTAATATTAAGATCATCTTTGCCGGTAGGTTTCCAATTCACGAAGAAGTCATTCACGCCATATCCCGGACGATTGATTTCGCCATCCGTTGAACTTGATCCGCGGCTTGGTGACCCTTTTTCACTTTCGACAAATCGTCCACGCCAACCGATTTCAATATTTGGTCGTTCAAAGCGGTAAGCAACACTGGCCGTCCACGTTCTGCCGATTAACATTGCCAAAGTATTCGCATCCACTGCTTCGCCGTAAAGCTCAGGCTTACTGTCAGCCACACCGGCGCGCAAGATCAGCCCTTGATACCGATAACTTGCACCGATTTCATAACCGCGGTTTTTCAATTTACCGCCGTTATAAAGTTCGCGATAGCCACTCGTCGCTGTATTTCTGATCGCAACCACATCATTAATCATTTGCCAGAAATAACTTCCGTTTAGCTCCACGGCATCGGATAACTTATAGTTAAAACCGATTTCGGTATTGCGTGAACGCTCTGCTTTCAGATCGCTATTGGCGATAATGACATCCTGGCCGCGACGGCCCGATCCTCCGGCAATTGCCGGCTCGTATAAGCGAGGGCTACGGGTTGCATAGTTATGGCTTGCGTTAAAGCTTAAATCGTTAGTCGCTTCCCAAATCAAACCAAGGCTTGGGTTTAAGTTGCTATCATTCACTTCTTTACCGATCATATCTTTAAACTTAAAGTGAGCATGGCGTAAACCCGTCGTTAAAGTAATCGGTCCGAACCCCCAAATGCCTTCCATATAGAAATCCGTATCCGTTTTCTCTTGATTACCGACACCGGCGACAGTAATCGAACTCGGAATACCTTCCTGCTCACGCCAGTTAATTCCGTATTTGAGCATATGATTTTCACCGATTGCCGAATCAAAATCGGCATTCACCCCCCGCGTAATAATTTTTGTGGTGGAATCGGTATCTGTTTCTTCACGCTCAACGGTTTTGTAATAAGCGTTTAAATCCACGTTAGTCACATAACCGATATTTTTACCGTTATACTGGATATTGGAGGTATTTTCATTAGTAATACGATAACGTGGGCTGTTACTTGCTGAATTATCTGATTGCGCAAAATCAAATTCTTCACGTAAATTACGTTCGCCGTGAGAATGTTCCTGACGCTGGCTGAATACAATGCGGTGATTTTCATTTAGGTCGACACCGATTTTACCTAGCAATGCACGTTGGTTTAGATTACTTTTATTCACCGTATGACCATTACCATCTTTATAATTTTTATTGGTGATCCAGTTTCCGCTGAAAAGTGCGTCTACATTACCATATTTACCGAATACGGTACCGCCTTCGTTATAGCCTTTATTCGTCGCAAAGCCCGTATTGACTTTAAAACCGAAATGTTGATCCTCTTTGAGTAAATCTTTCGCATCAACGGTTCTTGCAACAATCTGACCGCTTGTTGCACCGATTCCCGCACTCGCAGAACCTGTTCCTTTTTGAATACTTACCTGCTTAATTAAGCTCGGATCGAGTAAATTAAAACGACCTTGATGATGAAAAATTTGAGTATCCGAGTAAGTGTTATCAACTTTAAAATCAACTTGATCTTGTGCCATACCACGCACCGTCAGCCATTGCGAATTACCGTTACCGCCGCCGAAATTAATTGACGGTTCTTCACGCAAAAGACCGCGTAAATCCGTCTCGGTACTTTGATTAACATCTTCGGTGGTTACCACGTTAGTCTTCGTTTTGGCACCTGAGTTTTCAGCAACAACATCAATGAGATCTAATTTTTCTGATGATTCATTGGTAGTTGCATAAGAAAAAGAAGTGGTGGCAATTAATACTGCCATAGAGAGTTTAGTTTTATAAAACTTCATATTTGCCCCTTTAGTTGAGAATAGTTATCAAAAAACAGAGCTAATATACATTTTATATAAATGCGAATCAATCTTATTTAGATGGTTAAAAATAAAAAAGTTCAATTTAAAATTAAACGCATAAAAAAACCGCATTTAGATCCTAATCTAAATGCGGTTTTCGTTGAAAATTTATTATGCTTTTTTTTCATTCCAAGGCGCCACCCAGAACAAACATAACATTCCCGGAATAGCTAAGAAAAAGCAGATCCAATAGAATTGATAGAAACCGACACTTTGCGCCAACGCGCCTGATGTTGCCCCGATTAACTTACTTGGAATTGCCGTCAAACTGGTAAAAATCGCAAATTGAGTCGCCGTATAAAGAGGATTCGTTTCCCGTGAAATATAAGCGACAAAACAAGCTGTTCCTAAACCGATACCGATATACTCACCGATAATCACTGCAGAGAGAGCAAAACGCTCATAAGCACCGATTACTTCAAACCTACCGTGACTTGCCAACCAAGCAAAACCTAACAGCATCAGCATTTGAAATAGACCAAAAATCCATAATGATCGGTTTACCCCGATTCTGAGCATTAATACGCCGCCGAGCATTCCCGCTACGATAGATGCCCATAATCCATTGATTTTTACTGCCGTCCCTAAATCAGTACGACTAAATCCCATATCTAATATGAAAGCACTTTGTAACGTTGCGGCAAATGAATCGCCAAGGTTATACAACAACATAAACAACAAAGTACCAATCGCAGCCCAAAGCCCTTTACGATGAAAGAATTCCTTAAACGGAATCACAAATGCTTCACGAAATGGTAAATGACGGTTATCTTCAAGAATTTCCGGTTCTTTACTTAAGAATAGACTTAAAATTAAGCCCGGAATCATGAACAACGCAGTGAAGATAAACACGATATCCCACGAATAGTGATCCGACACAATTAATGCCAACCCGCCCGGAATCAACCCCGCAATGCGATAACCGTTAATATGAATCGAATTACCCAAACCAAGTTCTTCATCCGCTAAGATTTCACGGCGATAGGCATCAACCACAATATCTTGTACCGCAGAAGCAAATGCGACTGCGGCGGCTAATGCCATAACGGCCTTGATATTTTCAGTTGGATTAAAAAAGCCGAAACAGGCGATCAACACAAGGAGAATAATTTGAGTGAAGAACATCCAACTCCGACGTCGACCTAAAAAATTCGGATAGTAGCGATCAAAAAGCGGTGCCACTAAAAATTTCCACGTATACGGTAAACCGATCAATGCAAAGAAACCGATAGTTTTCAAATCCACTTGTTCAGAACGTAACCAAGCCGGAATTAATTGGTAAAGGAAATAGAGAGGTAAACCCGATGTAAAACCGGTGAATACACAAAGCAACATTTTATAGCTAAATATCTGTTTCCATATCGATTGCTGGGCGATTTCAGGCATGATATCTCCTCTTCTTTTTTAGCCCTTATAACCATTCGGATTATTTTTTTGCCAGTTCCACGTATCTTTCATCATCTGATTTAAGTCACGTTCCGTTTTCCAGCCTAACACTTCTAATGCTTTTTTCGGATTAGAATAGTAAGAGTCAATATCCCCCGGGCGACGCGCTACAATTTGATAAGGTAAGGTCAAGTTGTTAGATTGTTCAAAAGCTTTAACCATGTCTAACACAGAATAACCGATTCCCGTCCCTAAATTGTAAATATGCAAACCTGCTTGATTTTGGTGTTTTTCAAGGGCTTTTAAATGACCGATTGCCAAGTCCACTACATGAATATAATCACGAACCCCCGTGCCGTCGTGAGTATCATAATCACCGCCGAACACCGATAATTGAGGCAATTTACCCACAGCGACTTGGCTGATAAACGGCATTAAGTTATTCGGAATACCATTTGGATCTTCACCGATCAATCCGCTTTCATGCGCACCAACCGGATTAAAATAACGCAATACGATCGCGCTGAATTGAGGGTTTGCTGCCACCGTATCTTCTAACACACGTTCAACCATATATTTTGAAGTCGCGTAAGGGCTTGTTGTATCACCGACACGACAAGCTTCCGTGACCGGTACCACTTCCGGTACACCGTAAACCGTTGCGGTCGAACTAAAGACAATCGTATTCACACCCGCTTTCAACATCTCTTCAACCAGTACGATAGAACCGGTCACATTGTTTTGGTAATAACGCAAAGGCTGTCTAACGCTCTCGCCCACTGCTTTTAAACCAGCGAAATGGATCACCGACTTGATTTGATTTTCAGCAAATACTCGGGCTAAAAGCGCACGATCCAACACATCGCCTTGATAGAATTTCAGCGTTTTGCCGGTAATTTGTTCGACTCGTTCAAGAGAAACTTTCGATGAATTGGAAAGATTATCCAACACCACAATCTCTTTGTTTTGATTTAACAATTCAACTACTGTATGAGTACCGATATAACCGGCGCCCCCTGTTACTAAAATAGCCATTTTATTCTCCTGATCTAAAAATTTTCGCGGTATTATGTAGCAGTTGCACAAAGACCGCTTAACTAAATTTTACTACAATCCTTGTGAGTTTTACTAACCACAAGGATTTTTATTTATGGTAAAAGCAAGTGATATGAGTGCTATTCAGCAGAAAATCGCTAAATTAAC
>NZ_JBGXYA010000065.1:0-16632 GCF_041814905.1 Glaesserella sp.
AAACGTTGGGCTTTATCTTCTTTCAAAATATCATCGTTCTTTTCACGCACTTCATCGGCGAATTTGACACGGGCAAGGGTGGCATCTTCGTTCAACACAAAAGAAAAATGATTTTCCCAATCTAACGCAAGTTTTGTGACAAATTTACCCGCTTGTAAATGTTGGCTGATCTCGTCGCTTTCTAAATCTTGGCGTTTACAACGGATGACACTGTCGGTATCAAAGGATTTCAACTCCGCTTCTTCCAGAAGTGTCAGCCAGCTTGGTGTATGCCCTTTTGCCACCCAATTTGTCATCACTTCGCTCGGTTGTAGCGTGAAGGAAATCGGCACAACAGGCAAAGAGCCAAGGGATTTGCGTAACAAAGCAAGGGTGTCTTCGGCACGTTTTGCCGAGCCACTGTCCACATAAACGAGCTGTTTATCTAAGTCTAACCAAATCGCCGTAAATTGATGTTTACTAAACGCACGGGGCAATAACATTGCCACTACATCATCTTTAATAGCCTGCTTTTCCGTTTTCTTCAGCTTGCGTTGCTCTTTCTGTTCTAAGGCTTCAATGCGGTTTTCCGTTTCTTTTTTGACAACGTGAGCTGGCAATAATTTTTCTTCTTTATGGGAAACCAGTAGGAACTGCTGACCCTGTGCAAAATGCAACAGTTCACTTCCTGCAAGCGGTGACGACCAGCCAAATTTTTGCATATCGCTTTGTTGGCAAGGGGTGAATTTTGTTTGTTGTAATTGTGCGTCTAATTCACTGCTAGTGAAGCGCAATTCACCGGTTAAACGGTAAATCATGACATTTTTGAACCACATGGATATGTCCTTAATTGATGGAATGAAAGCTTATTTGATTGAAATGCTGGCGCGAGCGTCTCGCTCGTGCCAAAATAGTTAAACGAGGCAGGAATATCTATTCATACCAACAGATCCCTATTCTACGCTAAAACCCCCATTTTACAAAAACAAGGAGAGCCGAATGCAACACAAAAAAATCGCCTTTATCGGTGCCGGTAATATGGCGTTTGCGATCATTTCAGGATTAATCAAAAGCGGTTATCCTGCCGATCAGATTATCGCTCGTAATAAAAGCAATGAAACTCGCCGTTCGCAGCTGAGAGCAATGGGCGTTCAGGTGGATTTGTCTAACCTTGACGCCGTGACCCAAGCTGATGTGGTGATTTTGGCGGTTAAACCGCAGATGATGGCGGAAGTGTGTGGTGAGTTTGCACAAGTGGATTTTAGGGCAAAATGGGTAATTTCCGTTGCGGCTGGGATTTCTGTTGCTCGTCTTGAGCAACTTTTACCAACGGCGACTAATATTGTTCGGACAATGCCGAATACGCCATCGCTCATCGGTGAAGGGATAGCAGGATTATTTGCAAAAAAATCGGTAGATCCGACCGCTTGTCAATTTGCGGAACAGCTACTGTCTGCGGTAGGCAAATGTTATTGGGTGGAGACGGAAGCGGAGATCAACCAAATTATTGCCATCACAGGCTCTAGCCCAGCCTACTTCTTTAAGTTTATGGAAGCCATGCAAGAAGTTGCGGTTAAAATGGGCTTTAGTGAACAAAATGCCCGTTATTTAGTGCAATCGGCGGCTTTAGGGGCAGCCAAAATGGTGGTGGAAAATCCAGATGTTGCCTTGGCAACCTTACGCGAAAATGTCACATCAAAAGGCGGTACAACGGCTCAGGCGTTGGCGGTATTTGAACAACGAGAGCTGAATGCAACCGTTGAACAAGCGATGAATGCGGCAATTAAACGTGCAGAAGAGATGGAAAAATCCCTATGATAAAATTCACCCCTTTTCAATGGTCGTCGTTTAACTTCTTCGGCTTTTACTGTGCCTATGGCGTGCTGTTGCCGTTTCTGCCTGTTTGGTTGAACCATCACGGCTACGATTCGGGAATGATTGGCTTATTAATCGCATCAGGTTATCTATTCCGTTTTGCCGGCGCAATGTTTTTTTCGCAACAGGTTTCAGATCCTCAGCGGCTTGTTCCTCTTAACCGCTTTCTTACGTGGGTGACGGTCGCCATTTTATTTGGTGTCGCATGGAGTGTCGGTTCTATTTGGATCTTGTTACCGGCAATTGCGTTGTTCCACATTTTTAATGGCGGTGCAATGCCAATCGCCGATACCATAGCGTCAACCTGGCAACAACAAGTCGGCATTGATTACGGTAAAACCCGTTTATTTGGTTCACTCGCTTTTGTCGTGGGGTCAGTCAGTACCGGCTATTTAGTCGATTGGCTTGGGAAAAATGCGATTATAGGGATTCTTATCGGCTGGATGATCTTTTTGGCTCTCGGCTTAATGTTGAACCCGACAGAAGGATTTAGACCGAATCCGAAAACGGAACACAATTCCGAGCAAAGTTATTGGCAGTTATTGAAGCGGCCGACGACCTTTAAAATGGTTGTCGCCATTTCGCTGATACAAGCTTCTCATGCAGCATATTATGCGTACAGCACGATTTATTGGCAAGCGGAAGGGATCTCAACTCGATATGCCAGTTTGTTATGGGGGCTGGCGGTTGTGGCAGAAATTCTCTTCTTTTTCTTTTCTAAAAAGTTGTTTAAAGCATGGAGAATCAGCCATTTAATTGTGATTTCAGCGGTTGCCTCAATGATCCGTTGGGCGGTACTGGCATTGACTTCAGAGTTTACTTTGCTCGCTTTAGTTCAGATATTACACGCAATTACTTACGGAATGGGCCATTATGCGATGATTCGCTATATTTCCGCTCAGCCGGTT
Source organism: Glaesserella sp. (assembly GCF_041814905.1). NCBI lineage: Bacteria > Pseudomonadati > Pseudomonadota > Gammaproteobacteria > Pasteurellales > Pasteurellaceae > Glaesserella > Glaesserella sp. The sequence continues at coordinate 2,763 of NZ_JBGXYA010000065.1, forward strand.
GAACAAATCGCCAAGCTTCAAGCCCTCTACTTTGGCTGTGCAAGTTGTGTAGTCATGGCGCTTTTCACCTTTATTGCCGGAGTAGTGTATCAATATTCACCAACCAATAGCTTTTGGTTGATGGTACTATTAGTCATTCCTGCGTTGTTTATTGTGCCGAGAAAATTGGATGCCAAGGTATAAAAAAGCGGTGAGATAAATTTGCAAATTTCTTGCGTTATCTCACCGCTTGTTAAGCGAAACAAAAGCAGTTAGCTGTTATTTTTCGCTCTTTCCAGAATATTTTGGATTTCCATCATCGTAATTTGATCTTCTTCCAAGGCGACTTTCATCATGTCAGCATTTTTGAAACCGTCTACTTTTGGATCGTAGTATTCCGCCATTACTTTGACACGATGGCGATCCCGATAGAAGTAGTGACGACAAACTTCTTCCGCCACATCTTTGTCAATACCCAAAATACGCAATGCTTTTTTACTGCTACGCAAGGCGGAGTCGAACGTTTCACGAACTTGTAGATCCGCACCGGCTTGGAATAGCTGATAAACGTGCGGGCGATCGTAAGCCCGAGCAATGATTTTAATATTCGGATTCATATGGCGGGCCGCTTTTACGATAGTAATTGCAGCATCTTGGTTATCCACAGCCACGATCAACAATTCTGCATGTTCAACGCCGGCGTTATGCAGAATATCCATACGGGTTGCATCGCCATAGTAACTCTTAATACCGAGTTTTTTCAGGTTGTTGATCATCTGTGCATCTAAATCGATAACTGTCGGATGATAACCGGACATGGTTAACACATGGTTAATAATTTGCCCGAAACGTCCTATACCGATTAATACGATAGAACGTTGTTCCTCAATTTGATCCGCCTCACGCTGTTCTTCTGTAGTAAAACGCGGCACAATAAATTTATTGTGGATAACGATGTTAATCGGTGTAATGACCATCGAAAGTACAACAATCGCAGTAATGTTGGCGTTGGTTTCAGCATCAAGCACTCCTTGAGATGTTGCCGCGGCATAAAGGACAAATGCAAATTCACCGCCTTGTGCCATTAATACCGCACGATCCATCGCTTCCATATGGCTACTTTTTGAAAGACGGGCAATGACGTAAATGGCAATGGATTTTACTACCATCAAGGCAATCACTCCTGATACGATCAACATCCAGTTGTTCATTACAACGTTTAAATCCAACGCCATGCCGACCCCGAGGAAGAATAGACCGAGTAATAATCCGCGAAATGGCTCAATATCGGCTTCTAATTGATGACGGAAGCTTGATTCGGAGAGTAATACACCTGCAGCGAATGCTCCCATTGCGGTCGATAAACCGCCTTCTTCCATCAAGAGTGCAGAGCCAAGCACTACAAATAAGGCGACGGCCGTCATTAATTCACGGACTTTGGTTTTAGCCACGATACGGAATAATGGGTTAAGCAGCCAAAGCCCGGCAACAACTAATGCGGCAAGTGATAAACCGGCAATCCCGATTTTCTGCCAAATAGGTTGGCTGGTCACCACCGCAACATCCGGATTTGTTGGAGCAAGAAAGGCAACCACAGCTAATAAAGGTACAATGATTAAATCTTCAAAAAGCAAGATGGAAACCATTTTTTGACCGCGTGGTGCGTTGATATCACCACGTTCTCCAAGCACTTGCATGACGATCGCGGTTGAGGTTAATACAAAACCGGAAGCGCTAATAAACGCGACTTGCCAAGGGAAACCGAATAACATACCTACGAAAGTAAGAAAAATCGCGCATGAAATAACCTGTAAGCTTCCTAAGCCAAAGATTTGGCGACGCAAACCCCACAGGTGGGACGGTTTCATTTCAAGACCGATAATAAACAAAAACATCACCACACCGAGTTCGGCGACATGAATGATCGACTGTGGATCCGTAAAAAGTTTTAAACCGAAAGGACCAACGACTAAGCCCGCAGCTAAATAGCCTAATACCGAGCCCAGTCCTAATTTTTTAAAGAGCGGTACGGCAATGATTGCTGCCCCCAGCAGCGTGACTACGCTGATTAATTGACTTGCACCTTCTGCTGCCATAAAACCTCAAATAGGAAAGAAAATTAAGAAAAATGCTTTCTCGGCAAGGAGAAGCCCAAAAATTACTGAAAAGTAAACGTAAATATTTTGCCTTGTGTAAGTTAAAAAAGCTAGTCTTAATCGGCTAGCTTTATACGATTTATCCGATAGATTAGTCTTGCACGATTTGACCGAATTTACCGGCTTGTACATCTCGCATTGCTTGGAGGATTTCCGCTTCGCTATTCATGACAAACGGACCGTAACCTACAATCGGCTCATTAATCGGCTCACCGCTAAGAATTAATATTTTAGACAAGTTACTTGCCGCTAATTCCACATCGGCACCGCCGCGAGCAAAAGTCACCAATTCTCCGCGGGTTGCAGTATGAGTTCCATTTATACTCACTTCACCGTCCAACACCAAAATAATTAAGTTATGGCTTTCCGGTACGGTAAATACGTTGGATTTCCCTGCATTTAAACGCACATCCCACATATTGATCGGCGTAAAGGTGCTTGCCGCACCAGTTACACCGTCAAGGTTACCTGCGATTAAACGCGCACTCCCGGCTCCGTCGGCTAATTGCACAACCGGAATATTCTCGTTTGTTAATGCTTGATATCTTGGTGTGGTCATTTTGTCTTTAGCCGGTAAGTTTACCCAAAGTTGAACCATTTCAAACATACCGCCTTCACGGGCGAATTTTTCTGAATGGAATTCTTGGTGCATTAAACCGGAACCCGCTGTCATCCATTGTACGTCACCTGTACCGATTGTACCGCCACCGCCATAGGAGTCTTTATGAGAAACTTCACCTTGATAAGCGACCGTAACCGTTTCAAAACCACGGTGAGGATGTTCGCCTACGCCTCTTGGATTATGCGGACGGTTTCCGTCAAAATAACGTGGCGGATTGTAATCCATCAATAAGAACGGGCTAAGATTCTCATTTTTTTCGTGATAACCAAACATAGATTGCACTTCAAAGCCATCGCCAACCCAGTGTTTTGGTGGTGCTGTTCTTACATTTGCTACTCTTTTCATTTTAAACCTCACATTGTTGTTGATTCATGTATGCAAGCGCTTGTCTTGCGAAAGTGAGTACATTATATATTTTTATATAAGTTGATAAATATTGATTTTATAAAAATACTATTCGTTTATAGTAAATAATTTAACCTTCTTTCACCTTAACATTTTTCATACGAAAAGAAACGTTGCCGAGCTTTTAAAATCCACAGCTAATTAATTCGGTATAAGATATCGTATGAATTTCGCAGGAAAAGAATGAAAGAGGAAACAATAAGCGGTCGGTTTCGGCAAATAATTTGCAAATTTCAGCCCAATTCCGACCGCTTGTTTTACGCTATTCCTTAAAACTTACCGGAATAGCGGGCGCAGGAAGACGCTTTAATTGTGTGCCTTCAATACTAATATCGCCGAAACGGGCATGGTTGTTATTCCAATCTGTAACGGCTTGTTCAAGAGTGGCTTTACTATCACCGACAAAGTTCCACCAAATGACGGTTTTGTGCGGTAATGGTTCACCGCCGAGTAACATAATGTGCGTTCCGGCATCAGCCCAAAGTTCTAAGTGATCCGTTGCGTTAACGCAATCCGAAAGTACGGCCAATTCATCAGCGCCATATTCTTTACCGTTAACGATGACTTTGCCTTTTAGCACCAAAATGCCATATTCAAAGTGGAGATCTTGGTCGATAGTGAAGTGTTGCGCATAAGTAAACTGCATATCTACGCCGACTAATTTGGAGTATTGCGTAGTCGGTGCGGTATGACCTAAATAGCTACCGGTAGTCAAAATATAGTTGATACCGTCTTGTTGCCATTCCGGTAATTTAGGGTAATGCTCAAAATTCGGTTTGATCTCTTGATTCATCGGCAATGCAATCCAAAGTTGCACGGCGTGTAAATCGTGAATACCTTCCGGCGTTTGTTCCGTATGGCTGATCCCTTGATTAGCCCCTGTACCGGCAGTCATTAAATTGACCTGTTTTGGGCGAATTAATTGACGATTACCTAGGCTATCTTGATGCCAAACTTCGCCCTGCAACATCCACGTAAAGGTTTGAAGATTCACGTGCGGATGCAAGCCGACTTGTAAGCCTAGAGAATCTTCATCAAACTCTGCCGGACCTGCGTGGTCGAGGAAGCACCAAGCACCAACCGTTTTGCGCTGTGGTTGTGGCAGTAAGCGGGCAACGGGAATCCCGCCGACATCTTTCGTTTTTGCAATAAATTTATCTACGCTCATTATACGTTCTCGCGTTATTCCTTAATCCAACTAAAGAAGCGGGAGGCAAATTTAGTTAAAAAGTCACTGGTTCGTTCATTCATATCAAGACTCGCGTGACTTAAGTAGACTTCCGGAGCATTTAACACTTGAGCACCGATAGCTTGTAGAATCTGGCGTAAATGAAGACCGGCATTAATACCACCGTAAGAACCCGGTGAGGCAGTCACAACAGCGACTTTTTTACCAATCCAAACATTTTTGCCGAAAGGACGGGTACCGATATCCAAAATATTTTTGACGGCAGCCGGCACACTACGGTTATGTTCGGGCGATACGATTAATACTGCATCAGCCACAGTAAGTTGGGCTCGAACACGATCGTAAGCCGGAATTGTCACGGCATCCAGATCTTGAGTATAAAGCGGCAAATCATCAATTTGTACTACTTCATACACTACGTCTTGCGGCGCATTTTTTAAAATCTCGGTGGCAACATTACGATTAATGGATTGGCTGCTGAGGCTACCAATAATAACGGCGATCTTTGTCATAGGAATTCCTTTTATAGGGTTAAAGATTGCATTATTGTAAAGACAAGCACCCCGTAAGGCAATTAAAGAAAAGTGAAGAAGTACCGGGTATATTTTGATTGATTTACAATTCAAATAATATGGATACCAGCGGTGGATTTTGCAAATTTTTGCTCAAAACCGACCGCTTGTTCACTTTTTACATGTAATTTTCCTTGTAATTCTTTCGGTTTTTGTCTAAATTTCTCAGGTTATTTTTCTTGTTAAAAAGGTCACAAAATGAACCAACAACTTGAGTTAATCAAATCCTCAATTAAATCAATTCCGAATTACCCGAAAGCGGGTATTATTTTCCGTGATATCACATCACTTCTGGAAGTACCGAGTGCATTTCAAGCTTGTATTGATGCTATCGTTACTGAGTTCAAAGACAAAGGTATTACTAAGATCGTCGGGACCGAATCACGCGGTTTTATCTTCGGCGCACCGGTCGCATTAGCTTTGGGCGTGCCTTTCGTGTTGGTACGTAAACCGAAAAAATTGCCTCGCGAAACCATTTCTCAATCTTATTCTCTTGAATACGGCGAAGATACGTTAGAAATTCATATTGATTCGATTAAATCAGGCGATAATGTGTTAATTATTGATGATTTACTCGCCACCGGCGGCACAGTGGAAGCAACCGCAAAATTGATTCGCCGTTTGGGCGGTGCCGTTGAAAATGCGGCGTTTGTGATTTGGTTGCCTGAATTAGGCGGTGCAGATCGCTTAGCAAAAGCCGGTATTCGTTCCTTCACTTTAGTGGATTTTGAAGGACATTAATTAAACAATGGAGAACGAAGAACGGGCAGTAAATATTCTCTTTGTAGATACATTTTTCATCTGTCCGCTTTTCGTTAAAATTATATGAGTTATCAAGTTCTTGCACGTAAATGGCGACCGCAACGTTTTAGTGAAGTAGTGGGGCAGCAACACGTTTTATTGGCTCTCGAAAACGGTTTGAGAGAAGGAAGACTTCATCACGCGTATCTGTTTTCAGGCACGCGCGGTGTGGGAAAAACCTCAATTGCACGTTTATTTGCGAAAGGCTTGAACTGCGAAAACGGTATTACCGCAGATCCATGCGGTCAATGTGCTAACTGTAAGGCGATTGAAGAAGGGCGTTTTATCGATTTGATCGAAATTGATGCCGCTTCGCGTACTAAGGTGGAAGACACCCGTGAATTACTTGATAACGTGCAGTACAAGCCGACGGTCGGACGTTTTAAGGTTTATCTGATTGACGAAGTCCATATGCTCTCCCGTCACAGTTTTAATGCCTTGCTGAAAACTCTTGAAGAACCGCCGGAATATGTCAAATTTCTACTGGCAACGACCGATCCGCAAAAATTACCGATTACTATTTTATCGCGTTGTATGCAGTTCCATTTGCGTGCATTGGAGCAAACGCAAATCCGTGATCATCTTGAATTTATCCTCAAACAGGAACAGATTCCCTACGAACTGTCCGCGCTTGAAAAATTGGCAAAAGCTGCACAGGGCAGTATTCGTGATGCGTTAAGCCTTACGGATCAAGCGATTGCCGTCAGTAATGCCAATATCACTTTACCGATTGTCAGTCGGATGCTCGGTTTAATTGACGACCATCAACCGATTGAACTGGTTCAAGCCTTGGCGAATGCTGACGGTGAAAAAATGATGAGCGTGATTCAAGACGTTGCGGAAAAAGGTGTGGATTGGCAACAATTACTCAGCGATGTGGCGGAAACTTTGCATGAAATCGCAATGCTACAACTGCTGCCGCATTCTCACCAAGACGAAACGGCTATTCACTTTTTGGCTCGCCAGTTGCCGCCGGAAGACGTACAGTTTTTTTATCAACTCATGTTAACCGGCAAAAAAGAGTTACCTTATGCACCGGAACAGCGCACCGGTGTAGAGATGACAATGCTTCGGGCATTGGCATTCCATCCCAAAAATGCACCTACCGAGGTGATGACGCTACAAGCGACGTCTCCGACTGTTCAGTCGACTCATACTCAACAGAATATCGCGCAGCTACGCGAACGTTTAACGCAGGGTCAACCGCCGGTAAAGTTGCAACAAGCGGTCGGTTTTGAGCAAAAATTTGCAAATCCAACCGTGGCTCTGACAACAGAAAAGGCTGTTTCTCAAACGGTTGAAAGTGCGACGCCGGATCCGATGATGTCGTCGGCATTAATGGCGATGAACGCCCGTAAACAACTGAAAGAAAAGCAAGCCGCTCAAGCGGAGAACGAAAAAAAAAAGTTTGAGCCGGTAGCGCCAAACCTTTCCGCTAAACCTGAAAAACAAGATCTGCAACAGCGTTTTGCCGGTTTGGCAATGGCGCAAGCGGAAACGGAGAAAAAAGCGTCGGTTGAGCAACCTGCCATATCACCAAATGATGAAGATTACCGTTGGACTTGGTTGAATCCTGAACTGGAAAATCAGGCTGAAGCGGCAAAACCTTCCGATATCAAACAAGCGATTCTGCAAGAACGCACCCCCGAATTAGTCAAAAAAACCATTGATCTTTCCTGTGAACAAGATGAATGGTGTGCCATTGTTAACCGCCTAAAATTAGGTGGGCTTTCCCGCCAGTTGGCGCTAAACAGCTATTTAAGCGAGAAACAGGAAGGACAGTTACAACTACGGCTTAAGCCGTCGATGGCGCATTTAAATAATGATGAATCCCGTCATAGTTTGGCTGAAGCGTTAAAATTGCAGGGTTTTAGTTATTCGCTCACCATTGGTGAAGATCACGCCCACAAAACGCCGCTAGAACTCAGACGCGCTATTTTTGAAAATTTAACGTTAGCGGCAAAAGAAGCGCTACAGGCAGATCAAAAACTCAAATTACTGCGCCAAGCCTTTGACGCAGAAATGGATGAATCAACGATCAGAGCGGTGGCGGAAGGGTGATTGAAGCTTTATAACAAGCGGTCGGAATGGTGCTGAAATTTGCAAAAAATCCGCTCAAACCGGCCGCTTGTAGAGAGACAAAATGAACGCATTAGAAATTAAGCAATTAGTCAAAAAATACAATACCGGAGTGGTTGCCGTGGACGGCATCGACTTAACCGTTGAAGCCGGCGATTTTTATGCGCTGTTGGGGCATAACGGTGCAGGCAAATCTACTACAATCGGGATTATCAGTTCCTTAGTGAATAAAACGTCCGGTTCGGTCAAGGTGTTCGGCTATGATTTGGATAGCCAAAAGATCCAATTGAAACAGCAGATCGGTTTAGTACCGCAGGAATTTAATTTTAACCAGTTTGAAAAAGTGATTGATGTGGTCGTGAATCAAGCCGGTTTTTATGGTGTGAACCGCACGGAAGCCTTACGGCAAGCAGAAATTTGGTTGAAAAAACTGGATTTATGGGAAAAGCGCGACCATTATACCCGTGAATTGTCGGGCGGTATGAAACGCCGCATGATGATTGCTCGAGCGTTAATGCATAAGCCGAAGCTGTTAATTTTAGATGAGCCGACCGCCGGCGTGGATATTGAACTTCGTCGCAGTATGTGGGATTTTTTGCGCGAACTGAATCAACAAGGCACAACCATTATTCTGACAACGCACTATTTGGAAGAAGCGGAAACCCTTTGTCGCCATATCGGTATTATTCAGCAAGGGCGTTTAATCGAAAATACTTCAATGAAAGCGTTATTGGCAAAATTGGAAACGGAAACTTTTGTGTTGGATGTGAAAGAGAACCGTCCACTGGTTATTGACGGTTATCCGTTTAAATGGCTGGATGAAACGACTATCGAAGTGGAAGTCAAACGTCAGCAAGGGCTGAATAAGTTGTTCCAACAATTCTCCGCACAGCAAGTGGAAGTGCTCAGTATGCGCAATAAATCGAATCGTTTGGAAGAGCTTTTTATGAATTTAAAAAACGGCGGATAACGACAATAGCAGCGGTTAGCGCAGAGCGTAGTTCATTACGATATGTATGAATATCAACAAGTATCTAAAAGAAGTAACCATAAGGATAAGGAGATGAAGTGAGATAATAGGCGGCGATTTTGCCCGATTTTCATTATCCGCTTTCCACTATATGATAGGTTTTTATACACTTTCAGCGAAAGAAACAAAACGAATTTTCCGTATTTGGCGACAAACATTGGTTCCGCCGATTATTACGACAACGCTCTATTTTTTGATTTTCGGGACGTTAATCGGTAACCGAATCGGAAATATGAGCGGGGTGAGTTATATGCAGTTTATCGCACCGGGATTAATTATGATGTCGGCGATTACCGCGTCTTATACCAATACGGCGTCATCCTTCTTTTTGAGTAAATTTGTGCGCAATATTGAAGAACTGTTGGTCTCGCCACTTTCTACCCACACAATTATTTGGGGTTTTGTATCAGGTAGTATTGTGCGTGGCGGATTGGTCGGTATTTTAGTGATGGCGGTTGCACTCTTTTTTGTGTCTTACGACATCCATTCGTGGGGCGTGATTATTGCCATCATGTTGATGACTACCACCGCCTTTGCATTGGGTGGTTTGATTAATGCGGTATTTGCTAAAAGTTTTGATGATATCGGCATTATTCCGACCTTTATTCTCACGCCGTTAACCTATCTTGGCGGCGTTTTCTATTCAATAAATTTACTGCCTGAATTTTGGCAGGCAGTGTCACAGTTTAATCCGATTGTGTATATGGTGAGCGGCTTTCGTTATGGCTTCTTAGGTATTAGCGATGTATCGATTTACTATACTTTCAGTGTGCTTTTCGGCTTTATTGCCGTGCTGTATGCGTGGGCATATTCATTGATTGAGCGAGGCGTCGGGTTGCGATCTTAATGGCGTCGACAAGCGGTCACTTTCGGACGATTTTTTGCAAAAAATTTGTTCAAACCGACCGCTTGTGTTGGCAGAGATTATAGCGTCAATAGGACAATCTGTTCCGGATCAATGGTGATCCATACGTCTTGCTCCAAATGCACCTTTTCATCAGTAAGGGTGGAATAACATTTAATCTGATTATTCACCTCCAGTGCAATTTCTTTGTGTTTGCCTTTATCGGTGATTTTATTGATGCGTGCTGCAAAATGGTTAGCACAATCGACCGGCTGCGTATGAATTTTAATCCATGGCGCTTTTATCATCAGCATCACTTCTTTATTCACGGTGAGTTGTAATCTCTCGGCGCTCTGTTCTGTAATCGACGCGCGTAGCGGTGCATTGAATCCTTCTACATCAATATCGACATAACAATGTATATCTTCTAACTGTAAGCGTACCACTTTACCGAAAAATTGGTTGCGCGCGCTGCTCTGCGGGGCAAAACGAGCGGTAGCGGAAAGAAGGCTGTCTAACGGGATAGTTTCATCCTGCAAAATAGCAAAGGCTTTTTCTTGCGTTTTTTCCAATAAATCATAAAGTTGTAATAAACGCTCGGCATAAGACGTTAACACCGTTCCTCCACCGTTTTTCCCGCCGGCATTACGTTCTAATAGCGGTTTCGGGCTGATGTGATTCATGGCTTCTAAATGATCCCAAGCACTTTTATAACTGACTTTTGCATTTTTCGCGGCTTGATTAATTGAGCCGCTTTCACGAATTTCTTTTAATAGGGTGATCCGTTTCGGATCAACAAAGAGTTGTTGTTGTAATTTTATCGTTAATAAAATTTCACGGTTGAGCATAATATCTCCTGCATAGAGAATCCATTTCCCGTTATTTTAAGCTAGCTTTTTCGGTTAATCATTATATAATTATTTACATATCGTTTTGATATATTTACTTTAAGGGAGTTCCTATGAAAAAAACTTTTGCAAAACTCGCGTTAACCGCCGCATTAGCATTGGGTGCAACCCAAGCATGGGCGGAAAATATTACCGTTTTTGCTGCGGCATCCATGACCAATGTACTACAACAAATCGCTGAAGAATATAAAAAACAGTATCCGGAAGATACAGTCACGTTTTCTTTCGCAGGTTCTTCTACTTTAGCAAAGCAGATTGAACAAGATGCGCCGGCGGATATTTTTATTTCTGCAGACAAAAAATGGATGGATTATGTTGCAGAAAAACAGCCGGAAAAAACTAAAAATATTACGACGTTAGTCGGTAATGAATTAGTGCTTATCGCACCGGTAAACAGCACGCTTAAAGTGGCTTCTGTAAAAGAGATCAATTTTAAAAATACAATCGGTGACAGCTATTTAGCCGTCGGCGATGATAACGTGCCGGTTGGTCGTTATGCCAAAGAAGCGTTAACGAATTTAAACGTTTGGAGCGATGTTGAAAATCGTTTATCTAAAGCGAAAGATGTGCGTGCAGTGCTTTCTTACATTGAACGCGGTGAACTTCCGCTAGGTATCGTTTATTCAACGGATGCAAAAGTGAGCGATAAAGTGAAAGTCGTTGCAATTTTCCCACAAGAAAGCTATGGTAAAGTGGTTTATCCGGCTGCAATTTTAGGTGACAAAGCAGAGGCTAAACGTTTCTTAGATTATCTGTCCGGTCCGCAAGCAAAAGCGGTGTTTGAAAAGGCAGGTTTCAAGCTACTTAACTAATAATAGGAATTTTTATGACGATTAGCGCAAGAAATCAGTTACAAGCAACAGTTAAAAATATTAAAACAGGTTCGGTAAATGATGTTATCGAACTTACGCTTGAAGGCGGTGAATCATTAGCCGCGGTGATTACTTCGGAAAGTACGCAAAATTTGGGGTTGAAGGTTGGTTCGACGGCATTTGCAATTTTTAAAGCGCCTTCTGTGATTCTTTCAACCGATAACGATTTGATACTTTCCGCACGTAATCAATTAAGTGCAACGGTTGAACAAATTACTCACGGTGCAGTGAATGCCGAAGTCGTGGTAAAAACCGCAGCCGGTGTTGAAATTGTGGCGATTGTAACTGAAGAAAGTGCTAAACGCTTAGCATTAACACCAAAAGCGTCGGTGAATGTGTTGATCAAAGCATCGCACATTTTATTAGGCGTTAAAAAATAACTCTTTTTATAATACGGCACGCATTATGTATGCGTGCCTTTATTTTATTAGCTGGTGAAGGTCGGTTTTCACAACTTATCGTTTATCCTATCTATGGCAGAATTCTTTTCTTTTTCCCAACAAGAACTCAACGCAATCTATCTCAGTTTAAAGATTGCCTCAATAGCCGTATTGTTAGCCCTACCGTTAGCGATTTGGGCAGCATGGCTTTTAGCGCGTAAAGCGTTTTGGGGAAAGCATCTTTTTAACGGTATTATCCATTTACCGCTTGTTTTGCCTCCGGTCGTTATCGGTTATTTATTACTGATTTTAATGGCGAAGAAAGGGGCTATCGGACAATATTTATGGGAGTGGTTCCATTTTTCTTTCAGCTTTTCGTGGAAAGGCGCAGTTCTGGCTTCTATGGTAATGGCATTTCCGTTAATGGTGCGTTCTATCCGTCTCGCGTTTGATGCAATAGATCCGAAATTAGAACAGGCGGCTCGTACGCTGGGGGCAAGCCCTCTTAAAGTCTTTTTTACGCTGAATTTGCCGCTTTCGTTTGCCGGTATTGTTGCCGGTGCGGTACTGGGGTTTGCCCGTTCCCTTGGTGAATTCGGTGCAACAATTACCTTTGTTTCAAACATTCCGAACGAAACCCAAACTATTCCCGCAGCGCTTTACACCTTTATCGAAACACCTGACGGAGAAATGGCGGCGGCACGATTATGTGTCATCGCCATTGTGATCTCGTTAATCGCACTGTTTTTCTCGGAGTTATTAGCTCAACGCCAACAACGCTTCCAAAAAATGGGGGAATAATTAATCATGGATAATATACTCCAATTAGCGGTAGAGCATCGTTTCGGTGAATTAGATTTACAAGTGGATGTGAATATACCTTCCCAAGGGGTGACTGCGATTTTCGGACGCTCGGGCGCAGGCAAATCGAGTTTGATTAACTTGGTTGCCGGTTTGATTAAACCGACCAAAGGGCGAATTGTTCTGAATGGTAGAACTTTATTCGATTCGGAAAAAGGCATTCATCTTTTACCGGAAAAACGCAAAGTCGGTTATGTTTTTCAAGAGCATCGACTGTTTCCCCATTATCGGGTGGAAGGTAATCTAAAATATGGCTGCAAGCGGTTAGATTCGGGCAAATTTTTGCAAACGGTCGAATTACTTGGGATCTCACATCTGCTGAACCGTTTTCCGATCAGCCTTTCCGGCGGAGAAAAACAGCGGGTGGCGATCGGTCGTGCATTATTAAGCGATCCGGAAATTTTGTTGATGGACGAACCGCTTTCCGCCTTGGATTTGCCACGTAAAAAAGAGTTATTGGATTATTTAAGCCAATTAGCAAAAAATGTTGAAATTCCGATTCTTTATGTCAGCCACAGTTTAGAGGAAGTCGTTCGATTGTCGGATAATTTATTGCTGTTAGATGAGGGGAAAGTCAGCGCATACGACAAAACCGTTAATGTGTGGCACAGCTCGGTATTTGCAGCTTGGCAACCCGATTCACAAAAAATGAGTTTGTTAGAATTGCCGATTTGCGCGACTTATTCGGAATATCGTATGCAGGCTCTGTCATTCGGTAAACAGCGGATTTGGGTGACCCAACAGCCACGCTATCGGGAAGGTGATTTATTGCGCATTACCATTGCCAGTCGTGATGTTTCGATTGCATTGGCAGAGCCGAATCGCAGTTCTATCCGTAACGTTTTAAAAGGGAGAATTTGCAAAATAGAGCGCCAAACCGACCGCTTGGATATCGGAGTGGAAGTGGAGCATCAATTAATCTGGGCAAGTATCAGTTTGTGGTCATTCGATGAACTCAAGCCTGAACAGGGGCAAACCGTTTACTTACAGATTAAGAGTGTTTCGTTATAGTCTGTTTTTTCGGCTAACGACACAAGTGCGCTAGCTTTTTAGTCTAATACTCTCTATAATCCTGCGCGTTTTTCATCACTCAATCCCCCCTTAGCTCAGTCGGTTAGAGCAGGCGACTCATAATCGCTTGGTCACTGGTTCAAGTCCGGTAGGGGGGACCA